>VGJA01000154.1 GCA_016867655.1 Candidatus Altarchaeales archaeon
CATATCTGTCATTGGAGCAGCCGCTGCACCGCTTAGCCTACATCACGCTGGCAATCTCGCTGGCATACATTGCAAGCCTGCTAGCTTTAAAGGCCTTTGAAAAAGAAGATAAAGAGTTGTTCAAAAAAATCAAGGACGGAAGGATTCTACAATACACAACGGAGTGAAGTATTAATGCAGCAGCTTTTTCAAAAAAATGCTTTCATTCTTTAGCGCCAGAAAGCCTGCCTTGACTTTCAAGCCAAACAACGCCATTATCATGACTGCAATCTTAAGCCAAAACCAGAAGTCCAATGCAGGCTCGCTAAACCAGCATGCAATCAAACTGGCAAGAGTGTAAAACAACACAAACACGCTAAGGTAATAGACAGGCCTGCAGGCAAAATCAGCCAGACAATCATTTACCGCCTTAGCCAGCATGCTTGACTTGAAGGCTGACAGAAGCTCTTGCAGAAATCTATCCAAAAACCTCAACACTCCAGAACCATCAGAATAACCGGGACTTTGCTCGCTGTTAAGCCACCTGTAGACGAAAGAACCCTCCAATAGACCACCTGAAGCCATCTTTCACCAGACATCAGTTATAGTGCCGTTTATGGCATTCTCCCCAGCCAAAACCAGAATCCTGCCGCCAACCTTAATCTCACTGCCGCGATACATCAACCTGCCGCGCTCCACGCGAGCCATAACGCTGACATTCAGCAAAACATCGTTAAACAAAGGATTATACTCTCTTAAAACCCGGCCGTCGTCTGTCAAAGTAAACACTTCAGCAGGCAGCACGCTCTTGCCAGAAACGACAGCATACACCATATCATTCTTGAAGTCAACATCCCTGTCTCCGACATTGATTGAGTCGGCAAGCCAGGGCCTGACGCTGTAGAGAACCAAGGCAACATTCTTTGACGTAAACTTGGGCTGAACTTCACTCAAAGAATTCAAACTCAACCTGCTGACAACGCCAACCACACTTGTCCTGCCGGTATCCAGCCTGATGTTAGACCCGGCTTTCAGTTCACTGTTGTCAAAAAAAACCCTGCTGTTTTCGTCAATTTCTGCTTTAAGCCTGACCCTCAAGTTTATGTCATACAAATCGCTAAGAACCGGAAAAGAATCCACTTCAAGTATCTCGCCAACAGGCGCATCACCCAAATAGACGACGTCGCCCCTGCTTACGGCATCAGCAAACAAAGGCATGCTTTGGCCGCACTTCACAAGACCAGTATACATGGGATTAGGATTTCTTTCGCACAACTGGACTTCAACATAAACCCAGGTTTCAGGACCCCCAAGGACGAACAGTTTTACGACTATGGCCAAGACTGCAAGCAATACAACCGCAACCATCAAGTCAACCACACTCACCCTGCCGAAAACCCTGCCACCGGAGTCAACCAAAACCATGGTTAGTCAAATAATAGGCATAAAACATTAATAAACAACAGTCCATTGATAGCCTGCCTGTTCCATCAAACAACTGCCGCTCTGCCAACCAACTGCTGTTCCGCACACCAACTGCGGCTCTACCAACCACCCCTCTGTTCCACACACCAACTACTATTCTACCAACTACAACCCACCAACCACCTAGCTACTCCACACACCAACTACTATTCCACCTACCACCTGCCTTTTGAAAGTATTATGGAAGGGATTGTCTTCAGCAAAATCTCCAAGTCTAAAAGCAAGCTCATGTGCTTTATGTAATACAAATCCAGTTCAGCAGTTTTTTCAAAGTCTATTTCATGCCTGCCGCCGACCTGCCACAATCCTGTCAACCCGGGCTTCACTTCAAAACGCTTTCGCATCCAGCCTTTAAACAAAACAGACTCCTCGGGAATGTAGGGGCGAGGACCAACAAGACTCATCTCACCCTTGAGAATGTTCACCAACTGCGGCAATTCATCCAAACAAGTCCTCCTCAAAAAATAGCCGAACACAGTAACCCTAGGGTCCTTTTCCAGCTTGAACAACCCCCTAACGCCGTGAGCTTCAACAAGCTTAGGCCTAAGTTTTTCAGCGCCCTCACGCATGGTCCTAAACTTCAGGAGAGTGAACTCCCGGCCATTCAATCCTATTCTAGTATGCTTGTATAACACTGGACCAGAAGACTCAAGCTTTATCAAAAGAGATACCAAGACCAGCAGAGGAGACAACACAACCAACATCGCCAGCGAGATTGCAATGTCCAACAGCCTCTTGACTTTCAGATAGCCTGCAAAACTGGAACTCTCTTTGACTGAAACCAAGGGAGTGTCTGAAATCTCATCCAAAACAGGCGGTTCAGCAATCAACAACATCAACTCCGGAACCAGCTTGAACTCAACATTGTCATGCTCCATGATGAACTCAGTAATCCACTGGCTTTCTCCAGCAGGCAGGGCAACGAAAACAGTGTCAACCTTCAATTCCCTTATCGCCTTCTCCAAGCCACTTAACTTCGCCACACAACCCTCTTTGTCGTCCACAAAACCCAAAAAATCGTAGCCCAATTCCGGCTTGCCTGCAAGCTTTTCCAACATTCTTTCGCTGGACTCATTTTTACCCACAATCAAAATCCGCTTGCGGTCAAACCCATTTCTGCGCAAAAAACCCAACACCATGCTTACAAGCAACATCGACAAATTTGCGGTCAACAAGGCCAAGACAAAGGTGGCTGACACAACAACACGGGAGTAGTTAACCCCCTTTGCAGTAAATATAGCAAAAGTCGTCAGCAAATAGGTCAACACCACAACCTTCAAAAGCCTGTAGGAGTCTTCAGCATTAAACAGACTACGCCTATGCCCAAGCAAGCCCGCCAGATGCAAGCCAAACAAAAACACAAAATTTGAAAACAAAATCAAATCCCAATTCCAGTATCCAGTAAAATAGCCGTGAGATACTATGAGCGGGTGGTTGATAAACAGGTAGATAAAGTTAGACACCGGATAAGCCAGAATGAAAGAAAGATTGAAAGCAATAAAGCAAGCCAAAAAAAC
>VGJA01000155.1 GCA_016867655.1 Candidatus Altarchaeales archaeon
GTCCATTGCGCTTGCTTATGCAGAGTCAATAGACGCTGATGAAATCTACATCGGAGCCCATTGTTTGGACTACTCCGGATATCCAGATTGCAGGCCAGAGTTCATACAAGCCTTCCAGAAGATGGCTGATTTGGCAACCAAACGCGCTGTCGAAGGAAAGCCCATCAAAGTAATGGCGCCTTTGATAGGCTTCGACAAAAAACAAATTGTGGAACAAGGCAGGCAACTTAAAGTTCCCTTCGAGCTAACCCGTAGCTGCTACACAGAGCACGATAAATCGTGCGGAAGCTGCGACAGCTGCACGCTAAGAAAGCAGGCGTTCAAGCAAGCTGGGTTGAAAGACCCAATTGAATACGAAAAATGAGGGGCGACTGGCTTAGAAAACTTACGAAAATGCAGAATCCAGTGTTCACCAGAGGAGACTATGAAAGATACTCTGAAATGGTTTCCCTGGCATTGCCTTTCTACCAAAAACACTTGAAAGACGGCTCTAGAATCCTTGAATTGTGCTGCGGCCTGGGGTGCACTGCAATCCCGCTTTCACACCACTACCACATCACAGCCTTAGACCAGGATGACAGAATACTTGAGTATGCGAGAATGAATGCCAGAAACTTTGGCGGCAGAATAGATTTTATAAAAGGCGACTTGAGGAACATAGACAAAACCTTTGGAAGAGATTCCTTCGACGCGGTGTCTTCAAGCGGAGTCATGGAATACTTTCCAGAAGATGAAGTCAAACAGCTTGTTAGCAGGCAACTGAAAATAGCCCCACTGGTGTTCATAAACACGCTACTGAGCGACATCTCAAACACGACAGACGACTTCGGGACAGTAAAATACAGCTACAGCAAAAACAAGTGGTTCAACATGCTGGAAGGCTACAACATAATCCAACACAAAATGATAAACGAGCTGGACGAAATGATGCTGGTGGTAAAACGAGACACAAAAACAAAATAAGGGAGTGAGATGAGGTGCAAAAAGATTTGAAAGATATATGGTGCTTGAAGGAACGCCATAGTGGACTTCACCAGGAGTTCAGTTGTATTAAAACCTAAAATGTGCAATCAATGACCTCAAAATGAGTAAAATCGAGACAGTAGGGGGTCCGGAGTCGCCTGAAAAAAGACTTGAAGCCTTAGTCCAAGCTGCTTTAGAAAACAAAGAAGGCAAGACGCCTAAAGACTGGTTCATGGCTCAGCTCAGGAAATGCGGCTGGGACAGAGATCTTGCAGGAATATTTGGAACTCTGGAAAGAGGGCATTATCTTGATGCTGCAGGCCAGTGGTGGGATAGGGTGGACGCCGAAGCTATTGCCCGAAGAAAGTTTGATGTCCCTCCTATGGAGATTGATGCTGCTGTAGACCATCTGACTAAAGAGGGTTTAAGCCGTAAGTGGGCTAAAAGAGTGTTGTCTTACCGCGACGTTGGTTTCAAGTTTCAGCCCGTCACTTTCAGACCTGTGATTATTGAACAGCTTTTAGAGGCTATTAGTTGTGGCGCTGTGCCTGATCTTGAAACCAGGGACGCAGCTGTTCTGCGCCAGTTACTCAAAACAAGTGAAAGAGAGCTCAGTAAACTTGGGTTGACCTCCGACGACTTGATATTTGGCCTGACTATGGAGTTTATGGCCTCAACATCCGATATCGGAGGTAATAAATTAAGCGAGAATTATCCTCTAACGCCTGATATGCCCGGAGACATGGCGCAGAGGCATATGAATTCCATATTCTACAGCAAGGGTTCAGAAATACTGCTCAAGTGTATAGACACCTCCGCCAATCTTGACCCTAAAATCGGCGAAGCCCTCGCAGAAGACTTCTGCGCCAGAATAGAAAGAGTCTGTGGGGCTAATATGCCCCAAAACCTGGTGGTTGTTGAGCAGGGTATAGGAGATGCCTTCCTAGCAGCGTCTTTTCTCGACAGAGTTAAAGACAAGCATCTTGAGATATACAAAAGGCTTACCTACGTCCTGACTGATTCTTCAAAAAAAATGCTGAATGACTCAAAGACCAACTACTTCCTTTGGGATCACATACAAAACAGAAAAATACAGTGGATTCATGCAGACGCCACTGAAAGATTGTCTCTCCCAGAAAAATCGGTGGACTTGTTCATATCATATGAGCTGGTAGACGACCTGCCGACAAAAGAAGTGTGGAAGCGGGAGTCGGGATATGCTGAAACCCGTATCAACCTTTTTTACTCCAGGGGGTTTGAACCACCCACTCTAAGTGATGGGAGACCAGCATCCATGGCTGACTTTGCGAAAGCCTACCAGCAGGGTCCGGAAGCTTTAAGCCAGTATGTTTTCAACCCTAGGGCAGTATCCTACTCGTTTCGCCAGAAGCCTACGGATCTTGCAGGCATACCCTACCGTGATGTTGTAATGTCACACCTAAGTTCGTTACCTGCTGGAACAAAAGTACCAATAAACATCGGCGGCATGAGACATTTAGACCACAATCTGTCTCTGTTGAATCCTGAAACACAGGCCGAGTACAAGCTGTGCGACTACGGGACTGAAAGCACTGAAGCATACACCCACTGGGTGAGTCAGTGTTTTTTTCCGCCGTTTTTCTCTTTAGGTCATATAACCTCAAAAGTCAACAATACTCTCTTAATGGCTTTTGTTGCCGACAAAGCTAGGAGAGAGCATATAAGTTTTGAGACTGCGCTGGAGTGGCAAGGCACATTCGTATCCCAAGCTTTGGGTGAGCGGTTTATCTCAGTTCAGGACATAATCGACCTAAAGGCAAACACCCCCGGCAGGTATGGCCCTAGTGGAGACGACTTTCAGTCTAGACACCTGATGGCGGTATTAAACACGGCGTATCCTGACCATCCTCCAACAAGAACTTTTGTGCGACAGCGCTCATGGGAATTACAACGCACAGGGATGGACATCTCTGAAATAAGGCGTAAAATAGAAGATGAACTTAAGTCACCCGGAGTTCGAGAG
>VGJA01000156.1 GCA_016867655.1 Candidatus Altarchaeales archaeon
TGTTTTATTGTCTGGACGCACCCATCATGAATTGCGTTCATGAGTCCTATTCTTACTTTGTATTCTACTTGTTTTTGAAGGGTGCGCATTTTAATTCTTGGTCTTGCTTTTACTTTTCAACTGAATTTTATTTTGATTTTCTTTTTAATCCGGTCTTCAGGCCTCGCCAACAAAAGCTTGCCGTCGACGCTCACTCTTGTTTTTTCGTCGAATGTTAGTTCAAGTGTTATTGACTCTTTGGGTATTTTCTTCTCCACTCCTTTTTGCTTTATTGTGATTGTGTTTCTTGACTCGCCTGTTATTGTGCCGACTATCTTTTCATATGGCTTATGCTTTGCTTGGGCTATTTTCGCCTGTAAGCCTATGAGCTCATGTCTGAGCACGTTGTATGGCGTTATCATGTTTCCCTAGACTAACATCCTTTTACGCAACGTCTATCATGTCTTCGGAGAACCCCATACCTATCAACACGTTCTTCACCTTGTTTTTGTGGTCTCCTTGCAGTTCTATCACGTTGCTCTTTGATGTCCCGCCGCACGCCAGCTTTTTCTTGAGGTCCTTAGCTATTTTGTCCAAGTCCACGTTGTCAAAACCGCTCACCAAGGTGACAATCTTGCCATAACTTCTCTTGTCAGCTCTGACGCGTATTTTTTGTCCGCACCTGGTCATCTCATCGCAGACGCATAGTTCTGGCGCTAGTCCGCATTTAGGACAATTCATTTCTTTTTTTCTACCTCCTCCTTTTTTGTTTTCAGTTTCCGCGGTTTCCCGAGGTTTCCACGGTTTTCCTGTTTTCCCGGGGTTTCCGGTTTTGATTTTTCCTCAACCACCGATTTTTCTTCCTTCTCCTTCGGCTGCGGCAATACCTTTTTTATTTCCCTCTTCAGGCCAAGTTTTTTCTCGCCCTGTATGGTCATTATTCTCGCTATCGTCTTTTTTATCTCCCTAGTCTTTCCCACGTCTTCAGGTATTCCCCCTGAAGCCAAGACTCCCCTGATTTTCATCAGCTTCTTCTTTAACTCGTCCAAGTGGGATTCCATCTCGGCGTCGTCTTTTTCCCTAACCTCGCTTGCGCGTAGTATTGCCATTTTGAAGGTATATATTTAATGGTTGATTTATTTAAGCCTGAACTTCCAAAGACTGGTTTTCGATGGTTTCTGATGGCTGTTCTGGCGCTGACTGCTCTGATGTTGGCGTTCCAGCATTCTCCTCAGCCTTCTCTGCCTTGGTTTTGCCCCTATGGGGCACTTTCTTCTTTGCCCCGGACTCCTCCTTGGTTTTTCTTTTCTTTGCAGGCTTGTTATCCTTCACTTCTGTCTGAATCTCTCCCTCCATTTGAGTCTTCTCATGGACTGTTATCTGGTCTGGGAATACCTGACCCGGCTGGACTATCTTCACAGTCACTCCAATCACGCCAGCCTTCAGGTTGGCCTGCGTTGAGCCTATGTCCACCAGCCTAAGCGAGTCGCCTGCTTTCTTCATATAACCTTCGCTGTACTTCTCAACCCTGGAACGCCCTCCCTTGCCCACAATCTTTCCTGAGAGAACGATTTCAACCCCCCTGGCGCCTGAAAGCATTATAGCCCTCAAAGCCTTGTAGGCGATTCTCCTACGGTTGACTCCCCTCTCAAGGGCTACAGCGATTCTTCTTGCAACTATGTTAGGATCCAAAGTGGGTCTCTCAACCCTCTGGACGTCTATCGTAGGGTTTTCTATGCCATATTTTTCAGTGAGTATTTTAGTCAGCCTGTTAACGCGGTTTCCTTTCTTGCCTATGACCAAAGGTGGCTTTTCTATGTAGAGGACTACTCTGGTTGCAGTCGGCGTCTTCTGAATGTTTATTCCGCTATAGCCGGTCCTGCTCAACTCTTTTTTCAGGAAGCTCTCTATTTCAGACTTTATCACACCCTCCTGTATGAAATGCTTTTCCATAGCCATTTTAAGTTTCCTTTGCCATAGCCTGAACGTGGACAAACTGCGTTCTCCAAAGCTTCCAACGCCCCTTCGGCTTCTTGCCCTTTCTTGTGACGCCTTTTTGCGCTTCTATGTGAGTTAGCTTAAGCTTTTCCGGGTCAAGGCCCTTGAATTCAGCGTTAGCCTGCAAATTCTTCAGCAACTCGATTATCTTCCCTGAAGCTTTGACCGGGTATCTGCCCACCTTTTCCTGGATGCCTTTCCTGTGGCCTATGCCGGTGTTGTGCCTCTTGAAGGGTATTGGAGTCTCCAGCTTTCTCACCTTTTCCAGGAGCTTTATCGCAGCGTCCACTTTCATCCCGCTTATTTTGGACGCTATCGCCATCGCATGTTTGGGAGACATGTCTACGTCTCTGACCATTGCCTTCGCGATTTTCGATTCGTCTTTTGGTTTAACCGCGTATTTTAATTCCATTTTACCTTACTTTATTGGGACAAATAATGATGAACGTGTTGCTCCAACACCTGGGGCGCCGTGTTTAATCGGCTTTCTTGTCATTGAAAACTCCCCCAAGACTTCCCCAAGCATCTCTATTTTGACTTCCACTGGAATGTAGTCATAGCCGTTATACACGCCAATGACCAAGCCGACCATTTCAGGCAGTATGGGCATGTCCCGGCAGTGCGTTTCTATTGTCTCCTGCCTGCCGCCTGAATCCACTGTACTCCTGTTCTTTTTCACCGAAGCCAAAAGCTTTTTCTGCATCTCAGTGAAACCACGCCTGAGGCTCCTCCTAGAGCGTGAAGGATACACCTTCACCAAATCGTCCATCGGCATCGCCCTAAGCTGCTCAATCGTATAGCCCCGGTAATGCAATTCCTTCCTAGCCATTCTAATTCTTGGTTTTATTCTTACTTTTTATTCTTCTGTACGCACCCATCATGAATTGCGTTCGTAAATTTTGTTTTTGAGTTTTATTCTACGTGTTCATACAGGGTGCGCATCTTAATTCCTAGTTTTATTTTTTACTTATTATTCTCCTGG
>VGJA01000157.1 GCA_016867655.1 Candidatus Altarchaeales archaeon
TTTGAATGCGATTTTCATCGGGCCTGGAAGCTTTTTCATCGGAATCCTCAGGACGTTTTTGATTAATTTTGTGGCTTGCGGGCTTTCGTTGTAGTATATGGTGTAAAGCGGCTGGCCTGCTTTGATTCTGGCTGCCCTGCCCACAGGCTTTCCAAAAGCCTGGCGCATGCCCTGCTGGACACGGTCCGCGCCCGCGCCAGTGGCCATAACATTCTCCCTCAAAACATGGTGGGGGTAAGGGTTCACCTTAAAGTGGAAGTTTGAAACACCCAAATCCTTCTCCAAATACTTTTGGACTACAATCCTTGCAGCCTCCATGGAGTTGTGCCTCACCTGCATGTCGCATTCCGGGCGTATGGACAACTGGGAGTCAAACTCAGCTGTCAGATTGCCCATGTCATACAAGTTTATTTTGTTTGCAGGAATCCCAGTAATAAAAGAGTCCCCAGGGTTACTGCTAACCCGAGTGTATGCCGGAGTGTCCCACCTGTAGCATTTGGCTGGCCTAATTCCCATCGTAAATCACGTTCATACTATATGGAAGTTATTGTTTATAAAACGGGTTTTCAGTATTCAGTTTCCAGTTTCCACGGGTTTTCAGTTTTCGGTTTCCAGTTTTCTTAGGATTGGAGATGGAAGTCCGAATATAGAAGACTGAGAACCGAAAACTGGAGACCGAATTATTTTACCAGGCTTTCTATTGACAATACTAGTATGTCTTTGCATCCTAGTTTTTTGAGGTTGTGTATCAGGTCGTGGATTTGGCTTGATTGGACTACTGTGTGCACTGCCTTGTAGTTTTTTTCGGCTAGGTCGATTATTGTAGGGCTTTCCATGGAGGGTATTGTTTTCTTCACCATTTCAAGCTTTTTGACTGGCACATTGACCATTAGGTAGCGCATTCCCTTGGCGTCTATCACACTTTTGAGGGAGGTTGCGATGCTGTGTCTAATATACTTTTTGCTGCCAATCAGGACTGCTTCAGTCTCCAAAAGCGTGTCTATTGCCCGCAGGTTGTTCAATTCCAGTGTGGTGCCTGTGCTGGACAAGTCTACTATCAAGTCTGCTACACCCAAGTAGGGCGTGATTTCTGTGGCTCCTGAGACTTTGAGGATTCTGGCTTTTTTGCCAATTTTCTTGAAGTATTTTTTCGTCAAGTTGGGGAATTCTGTGGCAACCCTGAGGCCGTTTTTGATGTCTTTTTTCGAGTTTATGCTAGAGTTTTTTGGACTTGCAACAACCAGTTTGGAGCGTCCGAAACCCAGCTTCAACAGCACGTTCACCCTGGCTTCGGTTTCTTTTACGATGTCTATTCCGGTGATTCCCAGGTCTGCGGCGCCGTCTTGGACGTATTCGGGAATGTCGTTGGCTCTGACGAAAAGTATTTCAATGTCACCGCACTTGCAGAACAACTGCCTTCCGGACTCTACTTTGATGCCTGCTTCGTTTAGCAGTGCCAGCGCCGGCTTGCTCAGCCTCCCCTTGTTTGGTATTGCAATCTTCAGCATCTTTGGAGTATTTATTGAGATTTTACAGTTTATAACCATTGCGACCAATTTTTATGCATGGTCGGCGCCGCCCCCAGCTTCAGCGAAACGCATCTTGTGAGGGCTCTTTTAGTGTTGAGTCAAGGGCAAACTGGCAGGAAAAATTTGGTCAAGATTCTTGGCCTCGGGGAGGGAAGTGTTAGGACTATAATAAAAAAGCTTACCAGAGACGGCTTGCTTGCATCCAAACCTAGAGGGCAAGAGCTCTCAGCTAAAGGCAGAAAGCAGGTTGAATCTTACCTCAAAAAGTTCACGAAACCGGAAGTTGCTGGCTTGGACATTGTGAACAAGAAAGCTTGTGTGATAATCTTGCATGAAGCGTGCGATAAGATTACCACTGGCTTGAATGAGAGGGAGATTGCAGTCAGAGCTGGTGCAGACGGCGCCATACTATTGAAGCATATCAACGGCAAACTGACTTTCCCATGCGAGGACATTTCTTTGGACGATTACCCGAAGACAAAAAATTTTCTGGCAGGCAAAAAACTGGTTGAAAAAGATTTGCTGGTAATAGGGTTTGCAGGCAAGGAAGAAAAAGCAGTAGACGGCGCATTGGCGATTGCCTTAAATCTTCTATCCTAGTATTCATCGAGTTTTTTCTGCGTGCCTGTCAGTGCATTTGCGTTTTGACTTACTGTGTTCCAGCTTTTTCTGACATAATCCGGAAGCGGGCCGTTTTTCAAGAGCTCTTGTATGTGTTTTTGCGTGGTTTCGTCTGATGGGTAGCCTGAGCCGAAGTCTCCATGTTTCTGCCTTAATTTTTCCACCTGGCGATCTCTCTCCACTTTGGCGAGGATTGAGGCCCCGCTGACTTCCACATACCTGTCGTCTGCCTTGTGTTCCGAGATTATTTCAGGAGTCTTGAAACTTTTGTCAATCTTCTGCATGCATGCTAGAATCCTTTTTTTGTAGTTTACTTCGACTGAATCAGCTGCATCCACGATTATCGTCCTAGGCCTTGTTTTTAAAGAATACAACATTTGAGCTATTTTCACAGCCTCAAGCTCGTTCAAACTCATCTTCTTCCTCATGCGATCTATTTCTACAGGGCTTATGAGAACAATCTTGTATTCCAACGCAGTCTGCTTGACCAAAGGCTCCAAATACTCCCTCCTGGCTGGAGTCACCTTCTTGGAGTCTCTAACATTATACTCCCTCAGCTTTTCAGCGCCCTTCTTGTCGAAGACTGCGCAACACAAAACCATGGGACCTATTACCGGGCCTCTCCCGGCCTCGTCTATGCCGCACACTGTTTTGCTCATCTTGAATTAAACAGAACTTTTACCTGGCCTGCCCGCCAGACTTAAATTGCCTTTCCCTAGCATCGATTTTTCTTAGCATCAGCAATGAGATTCCAACGCCAAAAACCAGTGTCAGAATCATGAACGCCTTTATGAAGATGTTTCC
>VGJA01000158.1 GCA_016867655.1 Candidatus Altarchaeales archaeon
CCAAATGGGATACCAAACAAAGGCAGGGTTCTTACAAAACTTTCGGAATTCTGGTTCACCAAGCTAAAGCACATTGTTGGAAACCACATGATTTCAACAGACGTCAGCGATTACCCAGCGGAGGCCAGAAGGCACAGGAAAACTATTGAAGGTCGTTCAATGCTGGTGAAAAAGGCGAAAGTCATTCCAATAGAATGCGTTGCAAGAGGCTATCTAGCTGGCTCAGGGTGGAAGGAATACCAGAAAGACAGCAGTGTCTGCAGCATAAAACTTCCTGAAGGGCTTTTGGAGTCCAGCAGGCTGCCTAAAACAATATTCACGCCCGCGACAAAGGCTTCTACAGGACATGACATAAACGTAAACAGGGATGTAGCCGCTGCAATGGTTGGCAGAGAGACAGTTGAAAAGCTGAACAAGGTTACTGTTAGACTGTATGAAGAAGCCTGCAGGCACGCTGAAGAAAGAGGAATCATAATAGCGGATACGAAATTCGAGTTCGGCATGCTGAACGAAGAGATAATACTAATCGACGAGGCTTTGACTCCAGACTCCTCCAGATTCTGGCCTAAAAAAGAATACAAACCTGGAGGACCCCAAAAAAGCTTTGACAAACAATATGTCAGAGACTACTTGGAGAATCTAAACTGGGATAAACAGCCGCCTGCACCAAGACTGCCCCAGGATGTTGTTAAAGAAACTAGTAGGAAATACATAGAAGCCTACAGACTACTCACAGACGAAAAATTCATGTAAATTCTTTTAGACAAATTTTTTCTGCTCGCAAAACACAATAAAACACTGTTAAAACCCGCATTTACAGGCCTTTTTTTGATTTATAAAGGGGTAAACTTATTGTTAAATAAAATTTTTTATGAGGTGAAAAAACATGGCTGACGATATGGGATACTACGTTTTGATGCAAGGAGGAAAAGACACAGAGCATGTTTTCTCTGGAAAACAGCCTAGAAGAGCAGCTTTGAAAGCAGCCACAAGAGGCTTTACAGACATCAAGCTGCGCGAACGCGGGGTAAGAAGAAGTGGCAAATGCAAGGTCCACGTCTTCAAGGGGAGTGTTGAAACAGTTGACGCTCCAGCAAACCGGCCCGCCTGGCTCCCAGCCAAGGTAAAGAAGCCGAAAGTGAAGAAAGTAGGCATCGAATGGGTTAAAGCATAAAAGATTCTTGAAAAACAAGCCCCTGCAAGCCCAGTTAGGGTGCAGGGGTTTCCATATTTTTTTGTTTCTGAAGGGTTAACTTCTTAATTTCTAACTAAAGCTGAAAATCAACTGAAATTTATGGAGCATTTACTTTCCGTATGATGTAGGTCTGTTTGTCTCCATCCCTTGATTCAAATTTTAGATCTCTTCTTCCATCAACATATCCTTCTATTGTTTCCGCTACCGCTTCCCTGCTTTCCATGCGGGCATAGGAGCTGTTGTCAGAGTAGACTACTCCGCCGGGCTTTAATGCAACGAATACGTTGTCAAGCACCCTGCGCCTTTTCTGCTTTGGAATTGCCTGCAATACACCGTTTAGGATTATGACATCGCATCCCTGCTCGCATATTTGGGTCACATCGCCTTGTTTGAGTCTTAATTCATCGAGAAGCCTTTTTTTCGGGGTGCAGGACCATGGGCCGGCAACTTCAAACCATTGATTGAAGGCTTCCCTGCCAATGTTCTTGTCAACGTCCTCTATTAGCGGGAGCATTATTCTGTCTGAGTTCGGCTGGAACACGTCTGTTCCAACAAAATCAATTTTCCTTTTAATTCCGTGGAGCTGCCTGAGGCACAATATTAGTCCAGCAAGTTCTTCTCCGTTGTATGCGCCGACATACCACACCTTCTTCTTTGTTTGATCCTGAAGTTCCTTGGCGATACTATGATTCTGTTCCATGTGGTCAAACCATCCAACACCCCACAGCCACAAGCCTATGTCTTTGAAGAGGTATTTATACCTTCGCATATCAGCTCCAGTTATTATGGTGGACTGTAGGTCTCGGGTAAAATCCCAGAGTGTTTTTTTGTTTTTCCTGGCAACTTCAGGAGCAGTTTCGATAAATGGTTTTGAAACAGGGGACTTACCCCCAACGCCTCTTGTTTTTCTCCCCAGTATGGTATACCTCCTGTCTGGCTCGGGTATGCCTGAAACTGAAAGTGCTAAACGAAGTGCCAAGTCAACCTTTTCTGGGTTAGACTGCCAGTCAACCGGCTCTGAGATAAGCCACGGGAGGCCGCGAATGGCTGGTGGGTAAGTATCTGGGAGCATGCCACCTGCATATCCCTTTGTGTGGAGATCTGGGAACACATGCATTTTGCTGAAGTGGTTCATCATTGTTTTTATCGCCTCTGGTGTTACAATGCAGTCGCCTATGCCTGCTCTCGCAACTTCTCTGCGTAGTTCCTTTATGAAGAAGCTGATGGCTCTTTCATCGTGAGTCCATAAAGGGGAAAAGTATTTGGCGTGCCCACCGTAGATAAGAAAACTTGAATCTCTATAGTTTAAAATTTGCGTGCGCCAGAATTTCTCGTCGCTGAGAACGTTATCCCCCCGATATGTTAAAATCCTTGGCTTCTTGGGGGTGCAAGAGTGCAATGGAAGAGGTTCGATGGGGAAGGGCTTTTTTGCTTGTTCTGCTGGCTGTTGAGGAACCTCATGCTCTTGGCTTCTTGTTTTAGGTATGCGATGAACCATATTATTTAGATAATTTTGCATCCAGATGCTCTATTTTAACCCTTTCCTGTTTTTTAGAATCTCTTTCTCTTACTGTGACTGTGTTGTCTTTCGGTGTGTCGTAGTCTATGGTTATGCAATAGGGAACTCCGATTTCGTCTGCTCTTGCGTATTTCTTGCCTATGCTCCCTGATGTGTCGTAGAAGACGTATAGTCCGGCGTTTCGTAGTATATTGAAC
>VGJA01000159.1 GCA_016867655.1 Candidatus Altarchaeales archaeon
CAGTCCATTCAGGGTTCCGATAGCCAGGCTTGCTGCTGCGCATGCGCAAATTAAAGAGCAGGGTAAAGAAGTGTAAAAAGACAAATAAATCAAAGTATGTGCTTGACTGAATGACACTTAAAGGTCAAAAAAGGCACACCAGAACCGCTAGATAGGTATTTATATGCCTTTATAGTAATTCATATATATCTTTTTTTATATCTTATCTTAGATACATAATTTTGGAGGAGAGATACATGGAATCAATCGTAAGCGAAGCCCTGAAAGAAACTGGAAAAAAAGAAAGCGATCTTGTGCAAGACGCAAACCAACTTAGAATTGTTGTGCTAGGAACCGGCGGCGGCGGGAATAACACCGTAAACCGACTCGCCAGAATTGGGATATCTGGAGCGGAACTTATAGGCTGTAATACAGACGCCCAAGACTTGAAGAAGATTGACTCCAGCATAACCAAACTTCTAATCGGGGCAAAGATAACAAAAGGGCTTGGTGCCGGAGGATTCCCAGACATCGGCCTTAAGGCAGCTGAAGCCAGCAGAAACGAAATCGCAAACCTCCTGGAAGGTACTCACTTACTCTTCCTGACAGCCGGAATGGGCGGCGGCACTGGAACAGGAAGCGCTGCAGTGATCTCCGAGATAGCTAAAGAACAAGGCGCCATCGTTGTTGCGATAGTGACCTTCCCGTTTGCATTAGAACGTTCAAGGCTTGAAAAAGCCAGAGAAGGAATCGACCGTCTTAGAAGAGCTGCAGACACAGTAATCGTGATAGACAACAACAAGCTGGTGGAATACGTCCCCAATCTTCCAATAGACAAAGCCTTCCTGGTTGCAGACGAAGTCGTGGCTAGAGCAGTAAAAGGAATCACCGAAACAATCAAAGAGCCAAGTTTGATAAACATGGACTTCGCAGACATCAAATCAGTTTTAGGAGGCGGCAAGGTGTCAGTGATAAGCATAGGCGACGGCGAAGGCCCGGACAAAGTCCAAATGGCAGTCAAAAACACGCTCGACCACCCATTGCTCGACGTGGAATATGCCGGCGCTAAGGGAGCTTTGATACACATCACAGGGGGCTCAGACATGACCATAGGCGAAGCAAACCAGATTGGCGAACTCTTGACGAGAGAGTTCGACCCAAGTGCCAACGTCATGTGGGGCGCCAGAATCAATCCGAGACTTGAAGACAGAATAGAAGTCATAAGCATAATAACTGGAGTAAAATCCCAGAACGTGATGGGTTCAGGCAGAGAACGCCTGGAGGACGCATACATATACACACCAGAAATCGATGACTGGAGCATAAGGTCAGTCTAAAACAAAACAAGGAGGTAAAAAGAATGGTAAGAAGACTATCAGAGCTTTATGGAATGGACATATACACAGCAAGCGGTAAATATGTGGGCAGGGTTGAAGATGTGGTTCTAAACTTGGAGAGAGGAGAAGTAATGCGCCTGAGCTTGCGTTCATTCAAAGGCGACATAACTGCTGACGACGGCAAGAGGATACTCCAAGACGAGACCATTGGATATAACGAAGTCCAGTCTGTCGGAGACATAATCCTCTGCCAGAAGGACATTCGAAGGGAAGCTTAAACGGGGAGGCTTGAAAATGAAGTGGCCATTTGGGAAAATATCATCTGAAGCAGGCGGGGACGCTGACATAGACGCCTATATGAAGGAAATCACCATGGGTACAGGCAAGATGCCCGAGGAGGACAAGTACACCTACTTGAAGTCCATGAGGATTTCCGGCGAAGCGGATTTGGAAAGGGTTGAGAAGGAGCTCAGGAAGGGGAATCTTGTGATGTTGAACATAGCTGCTTTGTTCCAGGACAAGGCCAAGCTTAGGAGCGTTGTCGAGAAGACAAAGGCCTTGGCGAGAGAAATGCAAGGCGACTTGTGCAAGGTTTCAAATGAAAAGCTACTCCTAGTCCCAGCGGGCATGGAGATAGTCGCATAGTATCAAGTTTTTTTGGGGGAGGGATGATGTGATGAAAACAACGTTGGTTCAGTTTGCACCGATATTGCTGGCACTTTTTTTGTTAACACAGTTAATGCAGTGTGTTTCTGCGGACACTGAAGTGATAAACTTGAAGGCTGATTCCACTTGGAAGGCGACTTCAACAATAAGTTCCACAGACTGGTTTAAGCTGGATTTTGACGACACTCTTTGGGAGAGTTCAGAAGGCAGGTGGGTTAACAACCCATGCGGGAAATACTGCGGCAGGATGAATTCCTGCGAACTGACCTGCATAGACTGGATGTGGTACGGCGGAAGCTGCTCCAACTGCGAAAGGTACTTCAGAAAGACGATAAATCTTCCAGACGAGATAATGTCTGCAACTCTTGTGGTGACGGCAGACAAATACTACTGGCTTTACGTCAACGGAAATTATGTGGGCTCAGACACAAGAAAGATCGGCTACACCAATACTGAGACCTATGACATCACCAAATATATCCTACCTGGCAAAAACGTGATAGCCATAAAAGCCCAGAGCGAGGACGACACAGAAGGCGTCGCGCTTGTGGGCGAAATCAAATACAAGACCTATGACACGCTGGTAAACCAGATGCAGCTTCAAATAGACGGCCTTGAATCGCAGGTTAATACATTAAACAACGACAAAAGCAGGCTTCAGGAGCAGGCTGACTCGCTCCAGAAGGAGAATACAGAACTGAAGGCAACCAAAGACCAACTGACGTCAGAGAACTCTAATCTGAAGATAGAGAACCTGGAGTTGAAGACTGCAAATGCTGACCTTCAGACGTCCCTTTCGTCAGCTAAGTCGAGTCTCAACACCCACAGGACTTTGAACATGGTGTTGA
>VGJA01000160.1 GCA_016867655.1 Candidatus Altarchaeales archaeon
TACTGCTGTGTTAATACTTTCACTAGAGGATTATCTTTAAAGGAGATTATCGGCCTTCTTTGTTCACTAGAATCCTGAAACATCCCTTCGATTAGTATCCTGCCACTAGGCCCATACCTTGATAGCTTCTTCAATGTTTCCAGTGTATAAGCATCATCCACTTTGTCGAAATACTTGAAGCTCATGCCAAAGAAGTCAAATCCGAATGCACTGGCCAAAGGATTCTGCTCGTAGTGTGCTGCAAACGCGAGGACTGACTTAAGGTCGTGGGCCATGCACGCAATCCGCTGTGCATAGCTCATCCCGGCCAGAGATTCTGAAGATCCGATATCAGAAACGAGTATGCGATTTAAGTCACCATCCAAAACGTGAAACTGCGCTGGATGAGGGCTTTCATGGAAAAACCCTTTTCCTCCAGCATGAAGCCCGGAAACACTGCGAACATATTGAGTGTACAACTCCTCTGTCTTTCTTTTCCACTCGGCAATCGCGGCACGGTCACCAGCAGCAATCTTCGGGGAGTACTCTTGATAGAGATCGTGCATCGCCACGCCAATGTTCACCCTTGAACCAGGGACGGCTCCTGTCGCCATAACGCCAAGCCTAAGGCCGCTTGGCGGTCTGATTGACTGGTCATATTCATACCAGCAGAGAGGAAGGTCCACCAATACTCCAGACTCCATCATCCTTTTGCCGTTTCTAGCTTCTCCAACAGTCTCAAAAAGAAATTCAGCTCCAAGAGGCTCGTTCACGTGAGGTATTGCTTCAACTATGCCGCTTTCAGGAAAATGAAAGTCCATTCTGACAAATAACGGCGACACCTGCCTACCCATAAGCTCGTGCTGCGCCCTGAATAAATCAAATTCCCTGTCAAGATGGCCTTTTTTGAAGGCAGCCCCTTTCAGCTTTATTGACTGAATTGGAAGACCTGAAACAGTAACTGGCCTGTCAAGGTCGATGACGAGCGACCGGGCATAATCATTGCCTGGGGCCAGCATAGACCCACTTTTTCGGGAATAATCTCTTCCTTCAGCCAATGATTCAAATCTTGATGTGACAACTCGGTCAATTTGTTCTCTGACTTCAGGAGGCAGAGATTTGAAAGCTTCTTTATCACGATGAACTATTGCAGGCTTGTCACCATCGAGCTTCTCCTCAACTGGGAACAAAACACGCGCCTGACTTTCAGCCAACTCCCTCTTCGCCCTTATGAAATCGGGAACAGGCCTCCTCTTCAATTCTGCTATGAGAGTGTCTACAACTGATTGAGGAAGCTGACCACTAGGGGAGACATCACGATTGCCTTCTCCGCCGCCTGCATGTCTGACTGGCATTTCAAATACCTGTTATTAATATCTACATTTCAGGAAAAATAAGAGGATGCTAACAGAATCTGCCATGCTTTGTATATTTTGGTGAAAGAAGTTAAAGGGCTTTTATTCAACGATAATCTGGCCGGTCATGGAAGGATGCAGGTGGCAGTGATAGCCGAAAGTGCCTGTTTGGGTGAAAGTGTAGCTGTAGGATTCGCCTTTAGAAAGCCGCTTGGATTCAAAGCCAGGCAGGTCTGTGTGGGTTGGATGAGGGTTCGAGGCGACTATGTGAGGCGCAGAGTCTTCATTAGTCCAAGTTACCGTAGAGCCTGATTTTATTGTTAAGACTTGAGGAGTGAAAGCGAAGTCTCTTATCACAACTTTTATTTCACTGTTGGACTGCATGCCCTCCTGAACTGTTGTGGTAGTGACGACGTTGGACTGCTGGCTGGCGCATCCCGCAATCAATACTGCAAGCAATAATGCGGCGAGAATTCTCATGGCAGGACACTATTGGAGTCTGCGCTTAAATCCTGCTTGCGTTTTTTCCGCAGTATGTAGACTCCGAAAAGCATGCTGAAGGCTATGGTTGCGAGGGCTTTAGGATTGGAAGCCTTGGCGTAGAATGCGCTGCCAGTGAAGCTTTCAAAATATTCTCCCTGCCGTTCAGTCGCATTGAATTCCTCGCCCACGGAATCTACTGCGCCGGGTTTTTCATCTTCTAATGTTTTTTCAATCGGAATTATTTTCTTGAGAGTATTGTTTTTGAAAGCTGGAGTGTCATTCTTGACGTCAGGCTCGCTTTCCTCCTTGGTTTCAGCAGTAGTGTTTGTCTTTTTATCCTGCGTTTTTTTCTCACACCTTTCTTCAACACACTCGTGGTTTCTTGGACAGCCGCATTTGGAGCACCTTAGGACGAGAATTCCGTCGAAACAGTACATTGGCCTGTTTTTAGAACAAGCGCCCAATTTTGTGCCATCACTGCATTTTGCGGCCAAAGTAGAGGTTGTTGCAATCACTGCAGTAGAAACCCCGCTAGTCGCAACATCCACCCCAATGACGGAATTCTCGCCCCCTGGCGTTCCCCCCGAAGTTGTGCTTTCACCCCAGTTGTAGGCTTCGTTTTCGTCTTCTGGATTTATTTTTTCCAGAGACCTATCGTTGCCGTTGCCGCCCCAGCTGGATGAATACTCCAGCTGGTCGACTTCCCTGCCAAATGGGTCGTAGAGTGTTATTGTTTCTCCTGTGTTGGAAAGCCCGCTTGTGCAGAGGCTGCCGTCGCCAGTTGAAAGGTGTGTTACATTAGACTGAAGTGAGAGCAGAGAATCTTCGTCTGTGATGACTGCAAAACCGGCAGGCGGTATTAAAGTCTGGCTGTTGTTGAATCCTCTAAGAGATTCAACGTCTGAGCCTCCGTCTGACAGAAGCCAGCTGCTCAAGTTCAAAGCCCTCGGGCCGTAGTTGTAGACTTCGAGGTATTCATACTGGTCG
>VGJA01000161.1 GCA_016867655.1 Candidatus Altarchaeales archaeon
AAGGGTTATGGATGCGTTTAAGGGTACCATTTTCGGGTGGTTGGACTAAAGTATGTGTCATGCGCCTTTATAAAGTTTTCGGTTTTCTGAAGTTTGGGAACTGAGAGCTGAAGACCGAGAACTGAAAACCGAAGACTGAAGACTGAATTTTGTTATTTTTATTCTTTTAAGTTGAATTCTTATACCTAACTTTGAGGGGTAATTAAGATGCTTGTTGTTGTTACCGGGATTCCTGGCACTGGGAAGACGACTGTGGCTTCTAAGGCGGTTGAGAGGCTGGCGGAGGAGGGCGTTACGTATAGTATTGTGACTTATGGCACTGTGATGTTTGAGATTGCTCAGGAAAAAAAGCTTGTTTCAAACAGGGATGAGATGCGTAAGCTGAGTCCGAAGGTGCAGAAGGAAATCCAGAAGAAGGCTGCGGAGATGATACGCAAGATGGCCGAAAAGGGCAACATAATACTGGACACGCATTGCAGCATCAAGACTCCTAAGGGTTTTTTTCCTGGGCTTCCAGAGAAGGTCCTCAAAAAGCTGGAGCCTGACGTCATAGTGATTGTTGAGTCTCTTGCCGAGGAGATTAACTTGCGCAGGCAGGGCGACAAAAGCAGGGACAGGGATGATGAAGGTATTGAAGGAATCAGGTTGCATCAGGATATGAACCGTAATTTTGCCGCAGCTTATTGTGTGCTGTGTGGGGCTTGTGTGAGAGTAATCCAGAATCCGCAGGGCAGGGTGGAGCAGGCTGCTGGGGAGATGGCTGGTGTTTTAAGATGAGTTTTTCGATTACTCCTGAAGGTCAGGTTATTGCTGTTATTTCAGCTGGTTTGGCTTTGATGAGCCTTGCTGTGAGAAAGAAGGTTTTGGACCAGAACAAGGTGAAGCAGCAGCGTGAGGAAATGCAGGAATTGCAGAAGAAGATTAAGGAGGCGCAGAAGGCCAAGGACAACAAGACTGTGGGCGATTTGTATTCCAGGCTGATGGAGTTGAACAGCGATGTTATGAAGCAGTCTTTCAAGCCCATGATTTTTACTTTGATTCCTTTTCTTTTGATTTTTGGCTGGATGAGGGGCGCTTATGAGCCCACTGCAACTGAGGTTGTTTTGGTCAACCCAATGCCTGAAGGCATCAGGCTTGTGGATTTGAATGTGAGTGATGGTGGTTTTTACAACGAGTCTTCCGGCTTGATGCTTTGGAGGGTGGGTGTGGTGGAGGCTGGGAACTGGAGTATTGTATCTTCGGAGTTTAGTCCCGGTGGTGGGGGCATCGATCTTTCAAAGCCGGCTGTCATGTATCTTAAGTCTGCTAGTGGGGGTGCGCTTGAGCCGCTAAACAGCAATGCATCCAATGGTATGGTGTTCCAGAAGTCTGTGGAGAGCAGCGGAGGTAGGATAAAAATAACTTTGTTTTATAATAACACTAAATCTAATATAGTTGCCAGTTTGGGCGGTTTTGAGTTGGGTTGGTTTGGGTGGTATTTCCTGTCGTCCATGGTGGCTTCGATGGTGTTCAACAAGATATTCAATGTTATGTGAGGTAGGAAGACAATGGTAAGGCGTTTTTTGAGGACCAGGTCTAGGAAAAGGGTTAGGAGGGTCACTCCAGGCGGGTTGAAGGTTACGCACTTCAAGAGGGAGAGGCCTGGGAAGACTGTCTGCGGCAGGTGCAAGAAGAATTTGGCTGGCATGCCGAACAGAATTCCTTCCGAGCTTATAGCTTTGAAGAAAAGCGAGAGAATCCCCAGTAGGCCTTATGCCGGAGTCTTGTGCAACCAATGTTTGGATGATTTGATTCGTTATGCCGCTAGGTTTGAGGTCAAGTATTCTAATCCGGAATACAAAAATTTGGAGTTGCAGAGGGACCTTACTTTGGAGAGATTTCTGCCTTCTGGCTGGCATGTCCAGGTGAGCGGCGGGAAGATTAGGCTTGAGAAGGTTGAGGCAAAGCCTGCTGTCAAGGAAGCTAAGGGAGAGACATCTGAAGAGCATGCAGTAAAGAAGGCCAAGAAACCAACTGCCAAGAAGGCGAAGGCTTAAGACTGATAAAGGATATACTTTAACATGAAATTAAGGCAACAGCTTTACTTCCTAGTGTTGCTGAATTTTTTGATGGCAGTTGCAGTATACGTCTTTGCCTATGCTTTCTCAATTTTTTCTATTTCAATGGGGCCTTTTTTTTGGATGTGTAATGCCGGCGGTTTTTTGATTGCCTACCTTGGCGTTGGAAAGATTTGGGAGTATGGTCTTGTGGCATTGCGGAATGATGAGCAGGAGATGGCTGAACTAATCTCTAAATTGAAGTTCTCAGTGGAAGACAGTGACGGGAGGGGAGTGCGCAGTTTTGTCGACCCCCTTAAAGACTTTAAGAAGTATGTGTTTCTGTCTGTGGTCTCTATCCTTCTTTTCGGCTTTTTTGGCTTGTTCCTCTATTTCACGTTCAAGGACTCGCCGGATTTTCAGGAGTCTGAACAGAGGCTCAACACTTTGTTTTACGCCTTTTCAATAGTCGGCGCTGTTGCAGGCATACCTCCGATAAGAGATAGAATCCAGTATTTTGTTCTCAAGCATACTGCAGGCAGTGTTGACCAGTTTGTGGAGGAGGCTGAGTTAAGGCAGAAGCTCGGGAAGAACAAGTAACAGTTTTATTCCAAGGCTTCCATTTGTTTATTGATGATTATTACTGTCGGCGGTTCTGCTGCTTCAGGCAAGACTACTTTGGCCCGAGGTCTTGCCAAGCAGTTGAAGTTCAAGCATATTTCTGCTGGAGGCATTATGCGCGAGATGGCTTGCGAGAGAGAACAGAG
>VGJA01000162.1 GCA_016867655.1 Candidatus Altarchaeales archaeon
GCCTATTTTTCGCTGGAAGGGAGGCATAAAAAATTCGATAATAAAGTCGACGCAGTCTCAAGTTTTTATTTGTCCAAGCTGTTGAGGGTAATCCCCATCTATTGGCTTGCCTTGGCTGTTGGCATATTCATTTTTAAAGAGAGACATAGCATAATGGAGTTCGCCACGATAAAATCGGTGAGCATCTTCTGGTTCATCAGCGCAATCGTCCACTGCTACCTGCTTGCCCCATTGCTATACTACACGTTAAGAAAACTCAAGACAACTCAATACCTACTGGTCATATCCCTGTCCTTTTTTGTCCTGAATTTCACATTCTACTCGGGATCATTCCAGGGGACTACAGCGAACTACCTTAACAAGATATCTGCGCTGGATTACCGCGGCTTGTTTTTGTCACACATCCTGTTGTTCGGGTTGGGCATGGCTGTCCCCCTACTCAACTGGAAACACAAACTAATCCAAAAGTGTAATGAATACTGCCTCCTTATTGTGCTGTTTGTGCTGGTGGACCAAACCCGAGGCAGTTCGGTAAATAAACTGACGTCAGTAGCATTTATCTTCGGGTCAGCAGTCGTCTTTTCGTTTTTCATGCACAGAAAAAACAGACTAGTATTCACCAGGATACTCTCATTTATGGGGAAATACGCCTACTCAATATATCTTTTCCACCTGTTCTTCTACATAAAACTAAGCTCGCTAGGCATAATTCAATACAACTCCATACAAAGCGTTCTCCGAACAATCGCCTTACTGCCAATCCTCTTCATACTCTGCGCTCTAGTCGAGAAAACCTTTTCCAAAATATCTGACTGCATAAAACACCTAACAAACAGAGTAATAGGTATTTGAAAGCCCTCTGCCACAGGTATGGCATTACAGCATGCCGTTTCCAAGACAATATTTTACTAGGGTGTTTTGGAATTTATTTATACCTAAGATTAAGATGTAGGGTAGAGGTTATTATGGGCAAAATCAACGTTGCAGTGATAGGGGTGGGGAATTGCGCCAGCTCCCTGGTGCAGGGCGTCGAGTACTATAAAAACATAACTGAAAAAGACGAATTGGTTCCTGGCTTGATGCACAACGTTCTCGGCGGCTATAGGATTTCAGACATCAATTTCGTTGCAGCATTCGACGTTGACAGCAAGAAAATCGGGAAAGACTTGAGCGAAGCAATTTTCACAGAACCGAACTGCACGAAAAAATTCAGCGACGTTCCAAAATGGAACGTTATAGTGAAAAAAGGCCCGGTATTGGATGGAGTTGCCGAAACCACAAGAGAAAAGTTCACAGTAGATCCAAGACAAACGCCTGTGGACGTGGCTTCCGAACTGAAAAAGTCCGGGGCTGAAGTCGCGATAAGCTACCTTCCAGTAGGCTCTGAAGAAGCCACGCGCTTTTACGTCAATGAATGCCTTAAAGCAGGATGCGCATTCATAAACGCCATACCAGTCTTCATCGCTTCAACCAGGGAATGGGCTAAAAAGTTTGAAGACAAAAAGCTACCGATAATCGGAGACGACATAAAAAGCCAGGTTGGAGCTACAATACTGCACAGGACTTTGACGCGATTATTTGTCGACAGAGGCGTTAAATTGGACTACACTTATCAGCTTAACGTAGGCGGTAATAGCGTGACTGGGGATCAGGAGATAATGCTGCTAGTGGATAACAAGCTTGGAAAGGTAACGATTGGAGATTTTATAGACTCCTATGTGGAGGTGTATGGAAGGAGAAGAAACGATGGAAAGGATGTGGTGGTTGTTGATGAGGTTGGGCAAGACCTCAAATGTTTTACAATAGATGAGGAGTATAATGTCAGGCCGTCTAAGATAGATGCATTTATAAGGCATAGAACTTCAGGGCCTATTTATGAGGTAACTACTGAAGAAGGACGTTCAATAAAGATTACTGGAGATCATAATGTTTTTGTATTATCAGACGATGGAAACCTGGAGGAGATTCCCGTAAATAACTTGAGAGATGACACTTACATTGCCGTTCCCAAGGTTCTGCCGTATTCCAATGAAAGGGAGGTCTTTAATGTAGATTTGACGCCGCACTTAAGCGCTATGTTTGCACGGGGGGTTTCGGACGGTTATATAAATGTCCACAATCACCCTGAAATAAAGATTCCTGTGAAGTTTCCAATCACCGATGACTTACTTCAGATAGTTGGGTTATGGCTTGCAGACGGCAACTACGACCGATATGGCTCTTCCAACATAGAGATTGCCTGTGGGAATGACCCGGAGTGTATGGAACTCATTGACAACTTCACGGAGAATCTCAACGTAGGCTATAACATACGTAATGACGTGCGCGTAAGACTTGTTTCAAAGACCCTTGCAAAAGTATTTAAGTTAGCTTTGGGTTTGGACGGGAATGCATACACAAAACGCGTGCCAGATTGGATTTTCGGTTTGTCTGACAGGCAGGTTGGGTTGGTTTTAAGAGGGTATGTAAGTGGTGATGGAGGTGTTACTGGAAAACAGGTTAGGTGGACGTCAACTTCCAAGGGTCTTCTGGAGGATATACAAACTCTGTTTCTAAGACTTGGAGTAAATTCTACAGTATTTAAGGAGACTTACAAGAAAGGGGCAGGTTATAACAGCCCCTTAGGGCATGTATGGCATGGGTTGATATCCTCAAAAGACAGTATGGGCTTGTTTACCGACAAGGTTGGTTTTATCCAAGGTTATAAAAACACGTTGTTAAATGAAGCGTATAGAAGATTAAGACGGCACGATATTCACAGGATACCGAATATAA
>VGJA01000163.1 GCA_016867655.1 Candidatus Altarchaeales archaeon
TCTATGTCCTTGTCACCCCTCAAGTCAGTCTTTTTTGCCAGACTGCCCACAAGAATAGGCTTTACATCCTTCTTCTCCAGCTTCTTCATGAAAGAATCCACAAGCCTTAGTTCTCTCTCATGCTCATCGTCTTTCGGAGTGACTTTGCTTAAAACTTTCCTTAAAATTTCATCCATCGCTTAAAGAATGTGAGCCCGAGTAAAAAAGACGTCAGGGCGTCAGGTCAACTCCCTGGATTGATGTCTTGCATTCAGGGCACTTGCCGTCTTTTATCTTGTTTTTCGTCACTGTGAAGCCGTAGCGTTCTATCAACACTTCCTTGCATTTTGGGCAGTAGGTGTTCTCTGAATTCTCGTGGGGGATGTTTCCGGCGTAGACGTATTTCAATCCTGCTTCTTTTCCAATCTTGTAGGCGTTGTGTATGCTTTCCAGTGGTGTTTGCGGCACGTCCTGCATTTTGTAGTGGGGGTAGAATCTTGAAACGTGCCATGGGACATAGTCTGCAAGCTCGTTTTTTATGAACCCTGCTATCTCTTCCAGCTCTTCTTTGCTGTCGTTTTTGCCTGGAATCAAAAGCGTTGTTACTTCAAGCCAGACTTTGTTTTTCACATGCCACTTCAAAGTCTCCAAAACCGGTTCAAGACTTGCGCCGCACAATTCCCTGTAAAAATTGTCATTGAAGCTTTTCAAGTCAACGTTGTTTGCATGCAAAAAAGGCTTTATCAAGTCCAAGGCTTCCGTGCTTGTATATCCGTTTGACACAAAAACGTTTTTCAAGTTCTGCCTGACTGCAAGCCTTGAGGTGTCGAGGGCGTATTCAAAGAATATTGTTGGTTCTGTGTATGTGTAAGCAATGCTCTTGCAGCCACTATCCAGTGCGCTGGCAACAACCTCCTCGGGGCTTACATTCCTGCCTGGAATGTCGCCTCCAGATTTAGGCCTCTGGCTTATGTCCCAGTTCTGGCAGAAAAAACACCGGAAGTTGCAGCCCGCTGTAGCAATACTGTAACTCAAGCTTCCGGGCTGAAAGTGGTATAACGGCTTTTTCTCAATCGGGTCAACATTCTCTGCAATAAGCCTGCCATAGACCAAGCTCATAAGTTTTTCCTTTACATTCTCTCTGACACCGCAAATCCCTCTTTTACCGTCTGCTATCAAACAATGGTGGTTGCACAAGTTGCATCTAAGTTTACGGTTTTCACGGGTTTTCATGGTTTCCACGGTTTTCCCGAGGTTTTCACGGTTTTTCCCCTTATCAGGGATCCCTTCGGGACAAGTTTCCACGGGTTTCCTGTTTTCACGGGTTTCCACGGTTTTGTAGAATAAGGCCTCCTTCATTTCAAATAAATTAATAGATTGTAATCTAAATATACTCTCTAGACCTTTTGCGTAATTAACCCTAAATCGATCATACTCAAACAGATTCAACTTAAACAGTATTATGAGATTAATTTTTAACTAAATACGCAAAAGGTCTACTATGGATTTTGTCAACATTCCTGAAGAGCGCGTTGGGGTTTTGATTGGCCCTGAGGGAAAGACCAAAAGGGAGGTTGAGAGAAGGGCTAAGGTGAAGCTCAACATTGAGGAGAATTCTGTTTCCATTGAGGGCGAGGGGTTTTCAGCTTGGAAGGCCAGGGATGTCGTCCAGGCAATAGGCAGGGGCTTTAACCCAGACTATGCTTTTCTGCTGTTTAACGAGGATTATGTGTTTGAGATGCTTAATTTGAAGGACTTTGCCAGCGAGAGGTCTTGGGATAGGCTTAGGGGCAGGGTTATAGGCGAGGGCGGAAAGATTAGGAAGCTCTTGGAGAAGGAGTCTGGAGCCTTTATCTCGGTTTATGGGAAGACCATCTCTTTTATTGGCAGTTTTGACGAGGTTGGGATTGCCAAGGAGGCTGTTTTGATGCTTCTCAACGGGGCAAAACACGGCTCTGTGCGCCGGTTTTTGGAGCAGGAGAACAAAAAGAAGTCCTCCTATAGGCCATAAAAATGGGCTGCAGTATGCCGTTTTTCACAGATTTTTATGAAAAAATTGAACTTTTTTTCTTTTAAAATGCTCTCTCTCAATGCCTTTTTAACCCTAAAATCACATAGCTTAGGAGCATGGCTGATGAAGAAATTTCAGTGAAAGAAAAGCACGCAGAGGAGCTTTTCAAGGAATTCCGCGAGGTCTCTGTGACTGAATTCTTCAGGAAAAACCGAGCACATCTGGGCTATTCAGGCCAGTTGAGGTCGCTCACAACCGTAGTCCACGAGCTGGTTACCAACAGCCTGGACGCATGCGAGGAAGCTAGAATACTGCCTGAAATACAGTTTGAAATAAGGCAGCTTGGGCAGGAGCACTACAAGTTCAAGGCCCGGGACAACGGCCCAGGGATTCCTGTAAAGCACATTCCCAAGGTTTTTGCCACAATGCTGGCTGGAACCAAGTTCCACAGACACGTGCAGCTTAGAGGCCAGCAGGGCATCGGCGTTTCTGGAGTCACTTTGTTCTCGCAGATGACCACTGGGCAGCCTATCACTGTCAGAACCTGCACTGGGGACAACAAAGTGCATGAAGTGAAGCTGTTGGTTGATGTGACGAAAAACACCGCTGAGATGGTTGAGGAAAAGCAATACAGCGGCTACTGGAGGGGCACTGAAGTTGAAGGAGAGTTGAAGGGCGTGGCTTACAATACAAGTGAGCGTGGTCCTTATGAGTATTTAAGGCGCACTGCGATAGCCAACCCCTATGCAGAGATAACTTTC
>VGJA01000164.1 GCA_016867655.1 Candidatus Altarchaeales archaeon
ATGCGCTGTCCACAACACCATGAACCAGATGGGAGACAACAAACTTGCCGGCCTCCAACAGCATTACATCGCACTCACCCCCAGCCACTGCAGGTTCGCCCGCACTTTTCATCGAAGACAACGCATCCCAAACCATCTCGCAGAGATAACGCTTGTCGTCCTTGGAAAAACTCTCGTCTGCGACCAAAGACCTCAAAAAACGCGCGCTAGACTTCAAGGCAGTCGCATCACCGGGAATGGAAGACAAAAGATTGTTTAACATGTTGACCGCGCTCACTGTTCTAGATATGTTCTCAGCCACGATGACCCGGGTATCACACTCGCCTTTGAACACCTTCCGCAGGTCGTCAAAAAAACCCTCGCCCATGACATGGACAAACTCACTCTCAATCAACCTGACAAAACCAGACTCCTCCAACCAAAGCTCAAACCCCTTCTCCCGATTCCTGTAGGACGCCATAAGCCCCAAAGAATTTACAAACTTGGACTTTGACTCAGAATCCCTAGCCCTAAAAAGCTTAGTTGACCTCACCCAAGGAAGAGACCCAACAGAATCAAAGCCAACCAAATCCCGAAGCTGAACCAATTTAAGAACATCGTCAGGAGGCCCCACCCTAGAAAGAACTCCTGCAGACGTCTCAACCACCTCAGGAGGCTTAGGCTGCTGAACCTCTGTCATAAACAATAATAACGCAGGCTAAGATAAAAAACAGAAAAACCAATCCAGCCCGCTGGTTTTCCACAAAAAAAATCAATTCACCAAGAACGCCCGGCCAGGCCAGAAATCACTTCAGCTCGCTGGTCTTCTTCCAAGGCAGATTCAACTCATCAAGAATTGCAATAATCATCTGCTTTTCGCCGCCAGACAAACCCTTCCAGTCAAACAAAGCCAGCTGTGGCTTGGGAACAGTCTTCTCTATCATCTGCTTTATCATCTCTTTGCTGGCATGCTCTATGGCATACTTGGACATTATGTGTCCTAAAGCCACCTTCTCAATAACGGCAGTAAAATTCGGGGCATAATGAGGCCCGCCAAAGCCGATTGCAACAGGCACTTTCTCCGGCTTGCATGCCATCAAATCATTAATCACCTTAGCCGCAATCCTGCAGGCATTCAAGTCATTCCACTGTTCTAAAGCGCTGCCCACCTCCACAAAAACCAGAGGGAAGGGCAGGTTAGTAGGCCCATGATGAGTCACTTCAAGAGAAATGGAACACCCACTATTACTGCCATATTTCAGCAAGCCCCTTACAGCTTCCCGCAAATACAACGCAGGCGCCAGAGCAAGCTCCCTGTCCTCGCCGCCCAACTCAGCCTTCCCAAAGTTGCCGGTCACATGCGCAGTCAAAGTCGGCATCTTAGACTCAGAACGATGCCTAGAAGCTATGAAACAGACTTCAGGCTTCAAATCAGTCAAAAAGGACACATTAGTCGCAAAATCATCACACTCAACAAAAAGCTTTCCATCCAGCTTAAACTCGCTTCTCAATATTCCTGCAATATTGCTGCCCGCAACATCACCCCTAGAATAAGCGACAAGCCTCATAAGAGTAATTTATACACATACTCTATTAATCTATTAGGACACAATAGCTGGCTAAGCCGAAAACAGATGAACAATGGACAACACACCCACCTTCCATATCAAAGTCTTCCTTTTTCTGACAATTTTTTCTGTGATATGCGGCTGCGCGTGCAACCCCTTCATAAGCGAGGAGGAGGAAGCCGCGTGGCGGGAAAGCATGCAGTGCAACGTCCAATACGACGCGATTTCAAATGAAGCAAAGTGCGGCGGCTTCTGCAATCCAGGAGAAAAGTGCGTTAAAGTGGAAGGCAAAGATGCTTTCACATGTGAGTGCGTAAAAACCAACATGACTGCCAACACAACGGTAACACTGGACTGTTACTACAACACCTACACAAAAAAATGCATGGGTGACTGCCCTGAAGGACTTATATGCATTGAAGAAAACCTGCAGAAATGCAAGTGTGGGACCACGACTACAACCATAGTAGTGATAGAAAAAGTGGTGGAGACGAACATCACGATAAAAGAAATAAACTTCACAGTAGAATCCATAGCCGCGTCGTCGACCACCACCTCCAAAGCCACTACGACAACCAAAACGGTCAGAACTCCCAAATGCGGCGACGGCTTTATCGACCCGCCGGAAAAATGCGACCCCAAAGCAAAGCCCACAGGCTGCAAGACAAGCGAGAAATGCTGTCCAGAAGAATGCAAATGCTATCCCCTGTGACGCATCCAGAATCCAGCCGATTTATTTAACCTGCAAATCCAAGACATATCCATGCGCATTTTGCTGATACACTCGGACTTCCTGAAGTTTGAAGTCAAAAAGAAGGCCATAAACACAGCCGAAGAAGCAGGCGAAAAGGAAGGCAAAGCAGAGGAAGCCTTGGTGGTGTTCATAGCAGTTGAAAAACCGGACGAAACAAACCCTGATTCTGTGAAAAAACAGCTGATAGCGAACATCAAAGACACTTATCAGAAAGTAGATGCGAAAAGCATTGTGTTATACCCCTACGCGCATCTTTCTTCCAACTTGGGCAGCCCGAAGCTGGCGCAACAATTGCTTGCAGACATATATGACGAACTTAGAGGCGATTTTAAAGTACTGAAGGCGCCGTTCGGCTGGTACAAAAGCTTTGAACTAAAATGCAAAGGACATCCACTGAGTGAGTTAAGCAG
>VGJA01000165.1 GCA_016867655.1 Candidatus Altarchaeales archaeon
TAGACTCAAAACCTGAAACCCAAAACCGAGAACTATTATTCTGCAGTGTGCAGTACAGCTTTTTTGTTCAAGCCGTCTACTGCGATTCTCATTGGTTTTTTTGACACTCTAACTTCAAATCCAAGGGTTCTTGTTTTTTCCACAATTTCTCCTGCATGTTTGCCGAGTTCCGCTTCTTTGAAGGTGACTTCAATGCTTTGAGGGTCTTCGAAGTGCGCGGCGCTTTGTTGTGCGTCAAAGGGCGCCGACATGCAGAGGGTGTTGGCTTCTATGACTCCTTCAAGGTGGTGTCCAGAGCTTGAGAATTCCTTTGGAGGGTAGACCAGCAAGCCTTTAACATGAGGGTATTCTATCCTTCTTGTGCCCCTGTTTTCCTTGTCTTTTTGCGTGTCCTGCAGGACGAATCCTTTGTCGTCCACTGCAATCACTCTGTCGCTCTCGCTTGCATCGAAGAGTTCTCCGCGTAGGAGTCCAAGAGCAAAATCTTCCCTCTGGCTGCCTTCCACTATCAGCAGGTATCCTTCTGGGAATTTTGCTTCCGCTTCTTCAAGAACTTTGCGGTGCAGGACAACTGCCTCATGAATTGTCGAATCGCATTTAACGCGCTTCACCCATACTACAGGTCCTGTGAACTCGCCGTGGCCGATGATGTTTTCAGTGTCAGTGTCTTTAGCTAGTATGACTCCTTTTTCGCTGGTGTCCACAGTGTTTTTCAGCCGGTCTAGTAGCGTTGCGCTTATGCTGTATTGGTAGAGGTAGAGCTTGCCGTCTACGCTGCTGTATTCTATCCTCTGCGGTTCGTCTAGTATTCCAGAAGTCTTTTCAAATGTGAACTGTAGTCCATTGGGGGGATGAGATAGAAGAAGCCTCAATATGTCGATTCTCCCCATTTTTTCAAACTGGTCTAATTCTTTGTTTCTTTTGCTTGACCTGAATGGGCTGTGACGGTAGTTCATCTCCTGCACTTCACGGTCAAAGGCAAAGACAGGATGATGTAACGTGAATTCTTCGATTTCCGAGTTTTCATTCAAAGCCTGACATCTAGAGTGACTACTGTCGTATTCCATTCTCACGTTGTAGGGGCTTCTTCTGCCTGCTGTGACGTCCTGTATGCAGTAGCCTTCCATGGTGAGCGTGTTCAAGCCGAAATTCTCGGCGTAAAACGGAACCGGCTTGTAGGGGTCGTAGTCCACAACTCCTGAAACGTCCGGGGCATACACTTTTCTTCCTTTTATGTCGCGCCACTTGCCGACCATCTCCTGGAAGACAAGGCCCATCCAGTCGTCTCCGTGCTTTATCCCCTTCTCATTCCTGTAGGCTATGGCCTTGTCGCTCCAAGTCGAGGCATAAACCTGCTTTACTTTCTGCACAAACGTTTGGTAGTCTTCTTCCTCGCTTTTAGTGTTTGCTAGAAATTTTGTTTCAAACCTGCCGTAGTAACCAGTGCCTTTCCTGTATTCATACCTCCCAGAGCTTCTTATGGCAACCGGCTTGCTTCTGAACATCTTGAACAACGCCTTGAGGACTTCATCCTCCTGTTTTGTGAACGAACCTTCCTCGAACAGTCTATTGCGTTCTTCTTCGCTGGCTGAAAGGAGTTTCTGCTCTGACAGCCCGTTTCTCGCCATAAAGTCTTTGTAGTGGTCTGTTCCAAAAAACTTGTATTTAGGAATCTCAAATATGGGTCCGTATTTCGCCTCAAGCTCTGGAGTGCTATACCTCTCATTCATCTGCTTTCTGACGTATTCCAGCCTTAACAGCCCAACAGCCTTTCCTCCAAGACGATCTCTAAGTATCAGGTCGTTTACAAGGCACTCCGGCAAGTGGAAGCCTTCCTTAAGGTCCGGGGCGAGTTCCCTCAACCCAGGATATAGTTTTTCTGCTTCCCCGGTCCAGCCTGCGTATCTGTAGAGTTCTTCAGCCTTTTTTACTGTAGAGTGCGTCATCTGGTTTTTTCTGTTCCCTTAGAAGTAATAAGCCGTTTTATGCTGAAAAACGCATATAGTCATGAATAGAGGATAATGTCCTTTTTTGTGCATTTTTGTATTTTTATGTTCATTTTTCATATAGTTAGCCATGCAAAAATCCAGAACGCTGGTTATTGACAACATTGACAGCTTTGTCTACAACCTGGTGCAGTATGTTGGAGTCTGCAATGGAAACCCGGTTGTGTTGGACAATCGAGCCAGCAAAAGACAGGTGGATGAAGAAATAGAGAACGGTGTCACACATATCATCATCTCTCCCGGCCCTAAAACTCCCAAAGAAGCCGGGGTCAGCAACTACATTATAAGAGAATACTATAAGAGTGTGCCGATTTTGGGCGTCTGCCTTGGACACCAGTGCATCGGCCATGTTTTCGGCGGCAACATCAGGAGGGCTAGGACTCTGGTGCATGGGAAGACGAGCCGGATAACGCACGTTGACTCGAGTATTTTTGCAGGCATTCCCAAAGTGTTTGAAGCAACGCGCTATCACTCGCTTGTGGTGGACGACAGAAATTTTCCAGAGGAGTTGAAAATCACTGCGAGAAGCTTGGACGACAATGAGGTAATGGCTTTGGAGCACAAAAATTTTCCTTTGTTTGGAGTCCAGTTTCATCCGGAGTCGATACTCACAGGAGACGGCATGGGTTTGATTAAAAACTTTTTGAAGATTAGGAAGGATGAGGAGAATGAGAAGATTAATAACTAAAAACGGAAAACC
>VGJA01000166.1 GCA_016867655.1 Candidatus Altarchaeales archaeon
TGGAAAAAAGGCGCCTGAAGCCGCCTCGCTGATAAAGCAAAACGGAAGGAAGATAAAGAAGGCTTTGGACGGCAAGCAAGCAGTCAAACTAAACAGCTTTGAGATAACCCCCGACATGATAAGCGAGATAAAGATAAACGTGCCTGAAAAATACTCTGCATCAGAATTCTCCCACGAAAAGTCCAGCGGCGTAGTCTACATAGAAAAAGAAAGGAGTGCAGAACTCCTAAAGGAGGCGTTGGCCAGAGAATTGATTAGAAACATCCAGGAGCTGAGGAAGAAGCACAATCTCGGGGAACTGGCTAAAATAGAAGTCTATGTTTCCGAATCCAACACAGTAAGGAAAATGCTCAAAGACCACAAAGACGTCATACTGCGGGAAGTCCGGGGCAGCAAAATAAGTTTCAAGGAAGGCCTTTCAGATTGCGCGTTCGAATTCCAGGGCGAGGAAGTCAAAGCTGGCATTTCTTTTTAAGCACTAAACCACAATACTATATCCTATTTTTAACATAAGTAGCGAGAGCTATCAACAAGCAAAATGAGGGGTTCATGCGGTGTCAGAAGGCGCACACGCGGTCTCAGGCTCAAGCCAAAGGACAAGGGCAAGGTCAAAATAAGGAAACAGATGCAGTCCTTCAATGTGGACGAGATGGCGTCCATTTCAATCAACCCCTCTTACCAGAGCATTCCTCATCCAAGATACCAGGGCAGGACCGGGAGGATAGTGGGCAAACAGGGTAGAGCCTACTTTGTGGAGATAAAAGACGGCGGCCAAGTGAAGAAGATTCTTGTGACGCCGGAGCATTTGATAAAATCAGGTTAAAATGAAGCAAACATCAGAGAGGCCTGTAACTCTTTCAGAAGTGCAGGAAGTATTGAAGGAGCAGGAGAAGGAATACTCTGAAGCTGGAAAAGAGCTGATATACGAGCAAAAGAAGTCCAAGGAGTATGCAGACAAGTTTGTGAAATTGACTGTAAAGCAGGCCAAAGAAATGTGCGAGCAGCTGGTTGCATTGCCGATACAGCTTCCGGCAGAGAGAATAGTCAAGATAGTGGATTTGATGCCCGAGACAACAGACGACGTCAGGGCGATTTTCGCAAAAGAAAGGTTTAAGTACACCGAAGAGGAGATAAAGCAGATAACCGATCTTGTTGCGAAATACAAATAGTCTCTAGAGGGGTGGTTAAGAGTGCACAAAGACGAATACGTCCGGATACTGGATTTTCTTCCCAAGGGCAAGTCCGAGATGCCGCCTCACAAGAGAAAGCCTTTGGCTCAGGCTGTGGGCGAAAACTTTTTTTCTCTGCTTGAGATATCGCCACGAGAGGGTATGTCATTCACCCAGGGGGAGCGCGTTTACATCGGAGAGGGAACTAGAGACAGGGTGGACCACATTGAACGCAGAATCAAATACGACTGGCTTACTCCCACAGCAAAGGCTGAGCTCCCCATGATACTCAAGAATATTGTGTCTGAAAGAGAATCGGTTTATGTGAATTTCTACAATACTGCCGGCAGCATAAGCACCAGGCAGCACAAGCTGGAGTGCCTGCCGAAGATTGGAAAACGGCATAGGCAGGACATTTTGGATGAGAGAAGCAAAGAACCGTTTAAAACCTTTGAAGACATGCGGAGCAGGCTGAAGAACGTTCCAGACCCGGCCAGGGTTATAGTGGACAAGGTCATAGAGGAACTCAGGGGTGAGAGCAAATACTATCTGTTCACCCCGATAACAGACTTGAAGGAAAAGCTCTAGTTTAAAGGTGATGGCCAATGGACGCAGATGATAACATAGTGTTCATAGGAAAGAAGGGTGTGATGAGCTATGTGCTGGCTGTGGTGACGCAGTTCAACAATGGCATGAGCGAGGTTATAGTTAAGGCGAGGGGGAAGGCAATAAGCCGCGCAGTAGACGTTGCAGAGGTTGTGAGGCAGAGGTTTATACCTGAGCTCAAGGTCAAGGACATAAGGATTTCAACCGAAGAGTTGCAGAGCGAGGAAGGTGGCATGATAAAGGTCTCGGCAATGGAAATAACATTAATCAAGTAGTCCAGCAAACACTTTGATTGCTACTGTCATTCAGCTTAAAAATGCCATTCCTAATATGCGAGATATGCGCCAAGTCAGGCGTTCTCTGTGCTGCATGTGAGAAAAAACTGCAGGAAGGCAGGATAACAAAGCTTGAGGTTGGTTTATCCCAGACCATCTACAAGCTAACTAAAGGGGAAGTCGGCTTTGAACGGGCGGTGGAGCTGGACGACACGATAATAATATTGGCCAAAAAAGAGGACATAGGGAAGATAATAGGCAGGAAGGGCGCCCACATAAAGGATTTGTCCAAGAAGTTCAAAAAGCAAATCAGGGTTGTGGGTACAGGAAACTTGAGGGATTCTGTGGTGGAGTTCATAGCTCCTGCAAGGGTGAGGGACATCAACCGCGTCTACAAGCCTGAAGGCGAGGTATACAGAATCAGGGTTGACGCCCAGGACAAAGACAAATTGCGCATGAAAACAGAGGAAATAAGGAAGATAATAGCTTTGCTGACAAATACTAATGTAGAACTGGTTTTCGAGTGAAGCCTCCCGCCCTTAAGGGCGGGGCGTCTAATAATAATTATCTATAATTCGGCTGGCTTCATCCCCGAGCTGAAGCACGGGGCGTCTGCCAGCGAGGGGGTGAGAATGAGGTCA
>VGJA01000167.1 GCA_016867655.1 Candidatus Altarchaeales archaeon
CTATCCTCTACTCCAATAAACTGCGGCGTCTCCTCTGTTCTGGGCGCGAAGTGCTCTACTGCGACTAAAGATGTTTTTAATGGAGTGGTTTCCCTCTCATTGAGTCTTCTCCCAATCAAGCCTTCTATCGCACTGTCCACCTGTCTCGTGATGTGTTTCATGAAATCTGTTTTTCCAGGTCTGTCCCCATAGACTACATCTGTCACAGCCAGCGCCCCTTCTGAAATCATTTCCTCAAATGAAACTCCTCTGCCGAGGTTCATCAAAGCCGTTGACAAAACCTTTCCTCTCAAGTATCCCTCGCACAGCCTACCTCCCACAGTTGTTTTCGTTGTGGGAGGATTCTGGTAATGTTGTTCCACCAATTTCGCGACTTCTCCATACCCAAACGGCGGTATGGCCATGACGTCTTTGTATGTTTGGGCGTTTAAAACACGCCTCCTGCGTTTAGCCAGTATCCTCCTCCTGCCTTCAATCTGCCTGGCGCGCTCCTCCTTGTCTTCCTTCATCATCTGCTCCTGCAGTTCAGCCAGATTTATCACGCCGTCTGTCCTCAAAGCCTCTAATGCTGCTCTACCCCTGCCTACAATATGCTGCCTGGCATACCAGTCCAAGAAGCCGCGCATGTTTCTCCCAAGTTTTTCAACTTCCACCTCACAAAAGTCTTTTACATCCAAGTCCATCGGGTATTTTCCAGTTTGCCGTGATAAAAGCCTGACGCATTCCCTGATTGTCAGCGGAGTGGCCAGAGACCAATCATAGTTTCCTAAACTGCGGATTCGCTCAATCTGCCCCCTCATAAGTCTGTCCGGATTCAGCTGTATTCCGCTTGCAGTGAAGTCATCTCTCAGTTTGGCGAGCGCTTCCTCAGTGCTGAATCCATGGCCTTCATGGCCCTCGCGCTTGACCTGCTCAAACAAGCAGCTGGTGCTCCTACCAAGTTCCGGCACAATAACAGTGTAATAATCAGTAGTAGTCAGCCTATCAGCAGGCCTTCCTGCTGCATAGCAGAGCAACTCGACGACTTTGTCTCTGGTACTCTGTCCTGCGTTAACCCAAAAGAAGCCTTCATTCCTGCTTATATAACCTATTTGAGCGTCCGCCAATTCGTCTTCAGTAAACCGTATGCTTGAAAGCCTCAGTTCAGGATCCTTTCTCATATGGTCTATAGTCTTCTGCATTGCACTCTCCTGCCCAGTCAGGCCATACTTTTTATCCTTAAGGTAATAGACCATTCCCACGATGCTTTTGCCGTATTCAGGAATCATCGCCTCAAAGTCAACTTCACCCAGCCTGTCAACAGGCTTCCCAACATTCAGACACACATCCCGCACAACAGCTCTAACAGACTCCGGAAGAGCAAACTCCCAAGTGTAGGCTCTCTTGGTTTTTATCTGGTGAAGCTGAGAATCCCTGATTCTAAGCCTGTCAACAGTGATGTCATCCAAGTCTCTCCCAGTGTCACTCCTGTATTGTGCCTTGATGTCCAACAGATGTTGCGGCGAGCCCACTTCAATGCCCTTCGGTCGGATGAACTTCGTCAACTCCTTGCCAAACTCAGGGATGCGCACTTCAAAATCTGCCGTGGACAAATCTTTCGGCAGTTTGCCCGAGTTATAGCAGACGATACGCCAAATCTCCTCAACAGTCTCTGGTATCAGATTCCTGTAGAAAAGCCGTTCTCCCTCCTTGCCAAGCAGTTCAATCTGGCGTTCCATCAAAATCTCAGAGTTCAAACGCACTTGGCTTGCCAGCTGAGCATTCTGCTTCAAGTGGGCTAAAGACTCGCTCCTTATGTGCTGTCCGCCAATGCCGTGCTGTTCTCCATACCATTCGAGAAACATGCAAAGGTTTTTGCCGTCAACCACAAAGTCCGAGGTGGTCAAATCCTGAAATCTTTTGCCTGCCCTATGGCAGACAACCTCAATAAAACGCGGAACTGTTTCAGGCAGCATTCCATTCCACCAAAACTGTTGCCTAGGTGTCAATATCTCTCTCAGCTGCGAGTTTACCTCACGGCTTTCAGCTGTTATCTGCGAGTTCTCTAAAACCAAATTGTCGTCAGAAGTTCTGGCTTCCGGATTCTTGAGGTTGGCTTCAACCCAGCTTAAGCCAGCTCTGACCACATCACTTTGGTCTCGATATACTTTGACCAAGTCCATGCCAGTATACAAGTCCTGCAGTCCAGACAGCTTAAGCCTGTTTTCCACCACCTTAGGGTCCAAGCCTGCGGCAGACAACACAGCGCCAAAAGACATGGTTTCAGGCATACTCCCGCTGGGAACCTCCACTTTGACGTCCAGCCTTCCGGCTCTGTCCAATGAAAACTCCAGGTTATCCACTCTGAAAGCATTTCTGCGGTGGACTATGCCCATGTAATAAGCTTGGGTAGGCTGGGAATAAATAAATGCCTCTACAGGGGTTTTTATTTAAGAAAGGTGTGATAACTTAATGTAATATGGCTCTAAGGCAGTCTAAGCCGAAAGGTCCAATTCCGGCTGAAGTTTTTGAGAAGGTTGTCATACCAAATGCTACGGAATTCATCAGGCAGAGTGTTTTAGGTCGTCTTGCAGGCAAGGAATCTAGCAATGCCAATGTCGCCGAGGCTTTCACCAAGATGCTTGAAACTAGGGTTGTTGCAGGCGAACATAAATCGCAGTGGGTTTTGCTTCATTTGT
>VGJA01000168.1 GCA_016867655.1 Candidatus Altarchaeales archaeon
TATAGTGCATTCGAAGCCTGGGAAGCACGGTGGCGCGAAAGCGAACATTTCTGCAGTTGGCGTTTTTGACAACCAGAAGAGGAATATTACAAGGCCTACGGGCGACAAGATTGAGGTTCCTGTGATTGAGAAAAAGATTGCCCAGGTTTTGAACGTCATAGGAGACCGCATACAGCTGATGGATATGGAAAACTACGAGACTTTCGAGCTTGGCATGCCCGAAGAGGAGGAGCTTAAGGGGGGAATAGCCCAGGGCGTTGAGGTCTTGTATATGCAGGTTGGCGGCGACAGGAAGATTGCTCAGATTAAGGGCAAGTAATCTTCTGCTAGTATTAATTTAATATACGACTAATATCTAATTCGTATGGCTGCTGTTGATTTGCTTAAAAAAGCTGATGACGCCTACAGGCAGAAGAACTATGGCGCAGCTTTGTCATTCTACACCAAGGTTGTAGAGGAAAATCCTGAGGAAGCTAGGGCTTATTCTGGTTTGGGCAGGGTTTACTACCGTAGGAAGGACTTTGACAAGGCGGTGGAAAATTTGGAGAAGGCTATCTCTCTAGGCCTGGAAGATGCTTTGACATACTATGCTTTGGGCCTTGCATTTGAGGGTAAGGGCCAGCTTGAAGAGGCTTTGAAGTATTATGACAGAACGATTGAATTAAGGCCTGATTTCGCGCAGGCATACTACAGTAGGGGTGTTGTGCTTTTGGATCTGGGTTCCTATGCCGAAGCCATATTGGCCTTTACGGAAGTTTTGGAGAGAAAGCCGGATTACGTTGAGGCGAGGTTTCAGAGGGGTAGTGCAATGGTGTTAAACAATGCATTTAGGGAGGCTGTGGGAGACTTCAGGGAGGTGTTGAAAAAAAATCCTAAAGATTCTAGGGCTTACAACGGCCTTGGACTGGCTTTGAAAGAACTGGGTTTGCTTGAAGAAGCCTTGGAGAACTACAAAAAGGCTTTGGAGCTGGAGCCCGGAAACAGCAGCCTGAAGGCGAGGATTGACGAACTAGCCAAGCAAATAAGGAGAAAAGAAGGTGTTGTAAGTTTGGGGACTGGCAGGGGCGTTAGCATGGACGAGAAGAGGGTTGAGGTGGAGAAGGAATTGGAGAAGAGGATTATCGAGGCTGAAAGGCGTACCCGATGGTGATTACGTCGTAATAAAGAGCCCCTATTTTTATTTCCCATATCCTATTTCTACTTCAAACGATGTTTTTTGCTTGCAATGAGGTGTTGTGTCAAGATGACTAAATTTGTCTATTTTTTTGGTGGAGGAAAAGCTGAAGGAACTGCAAAGATGAGGGATCTTCTAGGGGGTAAAGGCGCTAATCTAGCCGAGATGACTAACATAGGTCTTCCTGTGCCGCCTGGGTTCACGATTACGACTGAAGTGTGCAAGCTGTATTACCAGCATCACAAAAAGTATCCTGAGGGATTGGAGAAGGAAGTCGAGGCTAACATAAAGAAGCTTGAGTCTGTGACCGGAAAGAAATTCGGCGACCCAGCGAACCCATTGTTTGTTTCAGTGCGTTCTGGGGCGAAATTCTCAATGCCTGGTATGATGGACACTATTCTTAATATTGGGTTGAATGATGAAACAGTCAAGGGTTTGATAAGTCGGACTAAAAATGAGAGGGCTGGATATGATAGCTACCGGAGGATAGTAAACATGCTTGGAGATGTCGTGATGGGTATAGAGCACGAGAAATTCGAGCACATTATGAACGAGCTCAAGAGGGAGAAGAAGGCGAAGTTAGACACGGAGTTGAGCGCTGAAGCACTCAAAGAACTGGTGAGGAGATACAAAAATCTTTTCAAAAAGGAGACTGGAAGGGAGTTTCCGCAGGATCCTAGGGAACAATTGTGGCTTGCCATAAATGCTGTGTTCCAGTCTTGGAATGCCAAGAGAGCTGTAACCTACAGGAGGCTTAATTCAATTCCCGACGACCTTGGGACTGCCGTGAACGTGCAGTGCATGGTGTTTGGAAACTTTGGAAACGATTCAGGAACTGGAGTGGCGTTCACGAGAAACCCGTCGACGGGTGCAAGGGAGTATTATGGCGAGTATCTGCTCAACGCCCAGGGTGAAGATGTTGTTGCCGGCATCAGAACGCCGAAACACGTTGACGACTTGAAGAAGGATATGCCTCAAATATACAAGGAGTTGATTAAAGTCTACCACAAGCTGGAGAAGCATTACATGGAAATGCAGGACTTTGAGTTCACGATAGAGAAAGACAAGTTGTATATTCTGCAGACTAGGACCGGAAAGAGGACAGCTCACGCAGCAGTCAAGATAGCTGTTGATATGGTCGATGAAAAGCTGATAGACAAGAAAACAGCGATATTGAGAATCGATCCGGCGCAGCTGGACCAGCTGTTGCACAAGCAGATTAACGTCAAGGCGAAGTTGAATGTGATAGCCAAGGGCCTGCCGGCTTCGCCTGGAGCGGCTGTGGGAAAGGTTGTTTTCACCGCAGACCACGCTGAGGAGATGGCTGAAGAGGGGGAGAAAGTGATTTTGGTGAGAAATGAGACAAGCCCTGAAGACATCCACGGGATGAACGCAGCCCAGGGCATTTTGACTGCGAGAGGCGGAATGACGTCCCATGCGGCAGTTGTCGCCAGAGGAATGGGCAAGCCGTGCGTTGCCGGCTGCGAGAAACTG
>VGJA01000169.1 GCA_016867655.1 Candidatus Altarchaeales archaeon
AAGGAGAATATGGATGAGAGACTTGATCCTTGGGGCAGTGTTGAAGTGGCTGATTATGAAAGGTTGATGAAGAAGTTTGGAATAGAATCAGCAGTGAAATATCAGAAGAAGTTCAATGACTTGATTTACTTTAGAAGAGGTATCATTTTCGGGCATCGCGATTTTGGGAGAATTGCGGATGCGATTGAGAACAGAAAGCGTTTTGCAATGATGACTGGCATGATGCCTTCAGGAACCTTCCATCTGGGCCATAAGATGGTTGCAGACGAAATCATATGGTTTCAGAAGAAGAAGGCGGACATTTTCATATGCGCAGCCGACATAGAGTCTTATTTGATGAGAGACATGCCTTTAGACAAAGCCAGAAAGATTGCAATAGAGGAATATCTTACAAACTATGTCGCATTGGGTTTGAAGCCTGAGAACGTGACTTTTTGGTTCCAGTCAGACTACAAGAAGGAGTATTACCGTTTGTGCGACATTGCAGCTAAAGAAGTGACTTTCAACGAATTGAAGGGAATTTACGGCGAACTGACTAATGGAAAAATCATTTCGGCATTAAAGCAGGTTGGCGACATACTGCATCCTCAACTGAAGGAATTCGGCGGTCCAAGACCTGTTGTTGTTCCAGTGGGCACAGACCAGGACCCGCATCTAAGGCTTTCAAGAGACATTTCTTCAAGACTGCAGGGGTTTAACATGATTCCGCCCTCGGCGACTTACCACAAATTGATGTCCGGACTGCAGGGCGGGAAAATGAGCTCTTCAAAGCCTGATTCATACATCTCCTTGAGCGGAAACCCGAAGACTGAATCCAAGAAAGTATTGTCAGCTAAAACCGGCGGGCGGGCAACACTTGAAGAGCAGAAAAAACTTGGCGGCATTCCGGAACAGTGCGTTGTCTATGAAATGTGCTTCTACCATCTGGTTGAAGACGACAAGGAACTTGAGGAAATGCGTTCAGACTGCAAGTCAGGAAAATTGTTGTGCGGCGAGTGCAAGAAAAAGTGTTCTGAAAAGCTGGAAAAATTCTTGGCTGAACACCAGAAGAAAAGAGTTGAAGCCGGAAAGATTGTTGAGAAAATACTGAAGCAAAAATGAGCGCAGGGAGAGAAGTGTGCAGGATTATTGACGTCAAGTATGAGCTACTCCTTACAGCCCTTTTTACATTAGTGTCCGGAGCTTATGTCCTGCAGGTTCACGGGTTAAGCAAGACGGTGGACGCGCTTTTGCTATGGATGTTTCCGGCTTCAGTGACAATGCTCATAACTTTGTTGATACTGCTGTCTTTAGGCAGGGTTTACATACAAAAATGAATATTACTCTAGCGCCGTCCGGAAGGCTTTCTGGAAGAGTAAAGTGTCCTCCAAGCAAAAGCTACACCATCCGAGCTGTGACTGCTGGATTGCTTGCTAAAGGAGTTTCAACTATCAAGGACCCTCTTTTTTCTGCTGACACTAAAGCCTGCATCAACGTTTCAAAAAAATTTGGCGCCAGGATTGAGAAGTCCGCAAGCAGCCTGAAAATTTCAGGCGTTGCAGGCAAGCCCAAGACGCCTAAAACCGTTTTAGACACTTTGAATTCGGGGACAACCATCAGAATCATGACTGCAGTGTCCGCTTTATGCGGCAATAGGGTTTCTTTGACTGGAGACGAGTCAATTCAAAAAAGGCCGATAGAACCTTTGCTTGACTCGCTCAGGCAGTTGGGAGTTAAGGCTTCTTCCAGAAACGGCTGTCCGCCGGTGACTGTTGAAGGTCCGTTAAGGGGTGGAGTCTGCAGCATCAGAGGAGACGTCAGCTCGCAGTTCATCTCAGGCCTGCTGATGGCACTGCCTTGCGTCAGGGAAGACAGCGTTGTCAACGTCAAAGGCGAATTAAAGTCCAAGCCTTATGTGGACTTGACTTTGGACATCCTAAGCAAGTTCGGAGTTGAAGTGGAAAACAAGAATTATTCGCAGTTCAATATTCCAGGAAATCAGACATACAAATCCACGTTATACACGGTTGAAGGGGATTATTCTTCAGCAGCTTTCATTCTTGCAGCTGCGGCTTTGACTGAGTCCAAAGTCACTGTAAGCAATCTGTTCAAGGATTCAAAGCAGGCTGACAAAAAGTTTGTTTCAATACTGAAAGAAATGGGAGTTGACATTCATGCAGACGGTGACAGTGTCACAGTAAAAGGTAGCGGCATTCTTTCTGGCATAGACGTTGACTTGAGCGACAGTCCCGACCTGCTTCCAATCACTTCAGTAGTATGCTCTCTGGCTGGAGGTGAAAGCAAAATCTACAACGTCGCTCACGCCAGGCTGAAAGAATGCGACAGAATAAAGGCGATGTATACTGAATTAAGGAAGATGGGCGCAAGTATAGTGGAAAAGCCAGATGGCCTTGAAATAACTGGGAGGAAATTAAAAGGCGCTTTCGTCAACGGCTGGCACGACCACCGCATAGTCATGTCCCTTGCAGTAGCTGGATTGAGAGCTATAGGAAAAACAACAATAACAGACAAAGAATTCATTGACGTGACTTTCCCAAACTTCATAGAAATGATGAAAAAAATCGGAGCTAAAATCAACTGACTATTTTACTCTATTCTTACTGTCAACAAAAATTATCTTTGA
>VGJA01000170.1 GCA_016867655.1 Candidatus Altarchaeales archaeon
GTGTTTTTTTAGCATCATAACCCAAATTAGATATTCGGTGGGAGTCAATATATATAATATACAATTAATAGCGGGGTGGTGGAGGTAAGTGGGGGCAACCCAACTTTTTGTTGTAGTCTTGTTGCATGCCTGATAGGTGTGCGAAACTGCATCACCCGCTATATATGTGCGTAATACAATAGATACAAAATCCGTTTGGAAATTTGGTGTTGAAAAAAAGGGGTGTTTGGGATGAAAAAATGTGTTTTGTTTTTGGCGTTTTTGCTGCTCGCTCCTTGCGTGTCGGCCAAGTACATCACCATCTCTGTTATGCCTTTGTCCAGCAATTTTTTGGCTGAAAACCTGGGGGAAGTGAACTTTTCCATATCCAACTTGGGAGATGAACCTGCCTATGACATGTCTGTTGGATTGATTCCGCCTAAAGGCATCAGTTCAGACAAAGTTTATTTGGGTGTGGTGAATCAGGGCGCCTCCAATGTGGTTCCATTGAAATTCAACGTGTCTGATGATGTGTTGCCTGGCGAGTATTACATGAACCTTATGGTGCAGTATGCAGACGCCAATGGCTATCCTTTTTCCATGGTCAATCCGATGAAAATCGTCTACAAGAAGCCGGTTCAGTCTAGAGTAGTAGGCTCAATGCAGAAGGTCGAGATTTTTGGGGATGAACCTAAGACGCTGAAGCTGGTTTTGAGCAGCAATGACGATGTTCCAAGAGACGTGGTTGTGTCAGTGAATGCGCCCAATGAAGTAAGTGTTGATTCCTCTGTGAGGCAGGCTTCCATTCCGTCTAAGGGCAGTGTTGAGCTTGAGTTCCAGGTTTCTTCCATGGGTGCGCTTCCAGGCAGCAGGTATGTGGTCTATGCTGTCGTCGATTATTCAGATCAGGTTCACTATTCCGTTGCAGTGAGGACCAATGTGGAGATAACAGAGAAGAAAGCTTTTCCAGTGTGGGTTCCGGTCTTGGTTTTAGTTATCTTGATTCTTGTTGTCGTGTACATGCAGTTGAATAAAAAACGGGGCGGAAAGAAGAAGTAGTCTCTTGTGGGCGGGGATGGATTTAAGCGGCATTATGACGAAGGTTGGCTTGTGCTTGAAGGAGATTCATTGCAGGCATGCAGTTGGTTAAAAGTGGGTTTAGGAAGAAGAAGTAGTCTATGGTGGGGATGGACTTAAGCGACATAAGGAAGAAGAAGTAGTCTATGGTGGGGATGGACTTAAGCGACATTAGGAAAAAGGTTGGCTCTAATGTAGAGGTTTTTTCCACACTGTTGACTTTCATCTTAATCTATTTTTTTATCATAGTCTTGATGGACCTGCAGCCGAGGTGGATTCTCTCCAAGACATTGACGACTGGAGGCGACATGGGCTCCCACTATGTTCTTGCGCAGTATTTGAGGGACTATCTATTGCCTAATGGAAAGCTGATTGGCTGGTATCCCGGCTGGCAGGCTGGCTTGCCGATGTTCCAGTATTACTTCGTGCCGCCTTATCTGCTGATGGTCTTTCTGGGCTATTTCATCTCCCTTGAATTAGCGTTCAAGCTGGTCACCTTGATGTGGATTTTTATGCTGCCTTTGACAGTTTATTTGGGTGTCAAGGCGTTGGGCTTTGAAAAGCCGACGCCCATAATTTCCGCGTGTTTCTCCTTGTGTTTGTTGTTTCTAGAGACTGTTGACGGCAGTAATTATTCCCAGTGGGGTGGGAACATAAAGAGCACTCTTGCAGGACAGTTCACCTATGGAATAAGCTTTGCACTGATGTTGTTTTCCATTGGGATGCTCTACAAAGGCTATCACGACCGGAAGAATCTTGTGTTTAACGCAGTCTTGTTCTCTCTTGTGGCCTTAAACCACATATACACGACGCTTATCATTGGCATGGTTTCAACCTTTTTCATCATAGACGCCTTGCGTTCCAGAAAGCTTGAGGGAGTTTTCTACCTGGCCAAAGTCTTCATCCTGGGTTTTCTCATCGCCGGCTTCTGGTACATCCCCATGGTTTCAAAGCTGTCGTGGGCCCTGCCGCCAAAAGACGTGTTCTATGTTTACGTGCATTTATCCTGGGTTTTCCTCAAGGAATATGCAGTCTTCTATGTCCTCGCTTTCATCGGGCTTTTCTATGGCATAAGGAACCGGGACAAGAGGGTGATGTTTCTCGTTTACTCCTTCATCGTTGTGTTCCTGTTTCTGTATGCCTGCAGGCCGCTAAACCTTCTTTACGTTAGATTTCTCCCCTTCTTGTATATACTCTACCTGATACTGGCTGCCAGGGGAGTTTCGCTCATCGTCGACAAGATAGAGGCCAAGGTCGTTATTCCGGTCGTTGTGGCCATCATAGTATCCCTGCTGCTTTACTCAACATGGATTAGTGACATCCCCAACTGGATTAAGTGGAACTATGAAGGACTTGAGGGGAAGAACACTTGGCCCGTGTTGAAGCAGATTTTCTCATACATGAACGATGTGAATGTTTCAGGCAGGGTTGACGTCGAATACGATGAAGACTACAATTACTTCGGCACTCCAAGGGTTTTTGAGGTGATGCCGGTGTTCACAAACAAGAGCGTGATGGAAGGCCTTTTGTTCGAGTCTTCGGTGACGTTTCCGTTTTTC
>VGJA01000171.1 GCA_016867655.1 Candidatus Altarchaeales archaeon
TTGCCTCTGCTTAAAAGCTTCATTCCCTGCAGGTTTGTTTCCAATAGCACGTCTTCCATTTTGGCCTAAATCTTCTTCCCCTTCTTTTTCAAGATCGCATTGACCAGTCCTACAAACAACGGAGCCGGTTTTTCCAGCCTGGACTTGAATTCGGGGTGGAACTGGGAGCCGATGAAGTAGCTGTGTTTTGGAAGCTCTAGGATTTCCATCAGGTTTTTCTGCGAGTGCACGCCCGAGAACACTAGTCCGTTGTCTTCCAAAAGCTTGATGTATTGCGGATTTACTTCCCACCTATGGCGGTGCCTCTCCTCTATGTCATTCGCCTTATACAGGCTATAAGCCAGAGTGTTGGGCTTTATCCTGCAGGGCTCGCTTCCAAGCCTCATCGTGCCGCCTTTGTTGTTTATCGTCTTCTGCTCTGGAATCAAATCAATGACCGGATGCTGATTTTTTTCATCTATCTCAGTGCTGTTCGCATCCTTCAGCTTGCAGACGTTCCTCGCATACTCCACAACAGCCAGCTGGAATCCAAAGCATATGCCCAAAAAAGGCACATCATTTTCTCTTGCATACCTTATTGCCTCTATCTTCCCTTCAGCGCCTCTGGAGCCGAAGCCTCCTGGGACCAGAATGCCGTCGACTGAATGCAAGTCCTTTTCCTGCATATCCTCGGTTTCAATCCACCTTAAGTTCACCTTGCACGAATTCAACGCCCCAGCATGCTTGAAAGACTCCTTTATGCTCAAATAGGCGTCCTCAAGGCTGGTATATTTGCCAAAAATGCCGATTGTAATCTCATGTTTGTGGTTGATTATCTTCTCAACCAAATGCTCCCACTTGGATGTGTACACCGAAGTAGGCCTTAGATTCAGCTTTTTGGTTATGATTCCGTCCAAATTTTGCTGGACGAATTCCATGGGAACCAGATAGGTGTCTGCCAAAGTCGGGTCGCTCAACACGTCTTCTTCCCCGACACCGCAGAACAATGCAATCTTCCTTTTCGCATCCTTGCCAAGCCTGTTTTCAGACCTTCCCAGTATTATCTGCGGCTGTATTCCCATGCTCAAAAGCTCCTTCACGCTGTGCTGAGTCGGCTTCGTCTTCTGCTCTCCAGTAATAATGGTCGGCACATAAGCCAGGTGTATGAATAAAAACTCGTTTCCAGGCTCCCTGCTCATCTGCCTCAAAGCCTCGATGAAAATCTGGTTCTCTATGTCGCCGACAGTGCCCCCTACTTCAATCAAAACTATGTCTGCCTTAAACTTCCTAATCCTGTTTTTGATTTCATCTGTTATGTGAGGAATCACCTGAACTGTCTTCCCCAAATAGTCGCCTCTTCTCTCTTTTTCTATAACAGTCTTGTATATGCTGCCTGTCGTCATGTTAGAATCCCCAGTCAAACTCGTGTTCAAAAATCTTTCATAATGCCCCAAGTCCAAATCACACTCGCTGCCGTCATCAAGAACAAAAACCTCTCCATGCTCATAAGGATTCATAGTCCCAGGGTCAACGTTGACGTAACCGTCAATCTTTATTGGAACAACCTCGTAACCTCTGTCTTTCAGAATCCTGCCAATAGAAGCGGTGGTGACGCCCTTCCCCAAGCCACTTAAAACGCCGCCGGTAACGACAATATACTTCATCACACACCCAACCAACAGTAAATATTCGCAAGCTAAATTAAAATACCCTTCCAACTGCTTCCAAGGGGGCTTAAACCACCCCTGTTGAACCGTTTTTTACCCCGCAGTTTCAATTTATACCATGGAGTTTCACCCTCATGAGGTCAAAATTCTGAAGTTTTTGCAGGCCAAATGTTCTTCCAAAGAAATTGCAGAGAAAACTGCGTTGCCTTTGGATGCTGTGTTAAGGGCTGGCTCCTGGCTTTCAACTAAGAATTTGATTGAGATTGACGAGTCCATTTCCAAGGAGATTTCTTTAGACAAGGAAGGAAAAGTCTATGCTGAAAAAGGATTGCCTGAAAGACAGATTGCTAATACTGTGGGCAGGAGCGCTCCCCTAGGAGAAGTCAGAAGCAAGTTTGACCCAAATGTTTTTACAGTCGGCTTGGGCTGGCTTAAAAAGAAGAACATGGCTTCTATGGCAAACGGCGTTATAACAATACTGGATGCTAGAGAATGCATTGACGAAAAACTGTTGAAACTTCTGGAGGAGAAAAATGTATTGTCCTTAGATAGCCTAAATGAAGAGCAATACAAGGCATTTGAGATGCTTAATTCAAGGCAGAATGTCATCAAAGTTTCGGAAAAGCGTGAGATATCCTTCATTCCCACCAAAGAAGGCATCGAGCTTTCAGGCAGGCTTGAAGTCAAGGACTCCCTCTCACAATTGACGCCGCAGATGCTCTTGTCCAAGGAATGGAGAAAAAGCGAGTTCAGGCCCTATGACGCAAGCGTTTACATAAAGCCATTTCACCCGGCCAAAAAGCATCCAATGCAGGTGGCTATGGCCGAGATAAGAGACATCTTCCTCAGGATGGGCTTTAAGGAGATAAGAGGTCCTCTTGTGGAGTCTTCATTCTGGAATTTCGACGCTCTTTTCACAGCGCAAGACCATCCAGCAAGAGACCTGCATGACACTTTT
>VGJA01000172.1 GCA_016867655.1 Candidatus Altarchaeales archaeon
AGGAGCATTGAGGGCATTGCCTGAAGGCTTGAGCAAAATGTTCGTGCACGCATACCAGTCTTACATATTCAACAAAAGCTTGAGCAGGTATATAGAAGAAGATTTGATTGTTGAACGGCTTCCTTTAGTCGGATTCGAAAGCCGGCCTGACGAACTGACTGAAAAAATTCTTGCTGAAGAAAAAGTCAGCGCTGAAGATTTCAGAGTTAAAGGCTTTTCCCAATTAAGCTCTAAAGGAGAATTGAGGGATTGTTTTGAATTAATGCAAGACTTCAAGCTGGATGAAATTGGTAAAGACGAGTTGAATGGAGGAGCAAACAAGGTCTCCCTGACATTCAGCCTCCGGCCAGGAGTTTATGCTACAACCCTTCTTAGGGAGTATATGAAGAATGAATACTGGCTTTAGCTGAAGTTTTTATCGGAAGTAACGTTAATAACTTAGCATAATGAAGCTTCACAAAAAGACATTCACCGCCATCTGCTTGGTTACCATGGCCCTTCTTTTAGCGGGTTATTACATCTCTCAAAGCATCTTGCTGAGCAGCTACGCAAGGCTGGAGAAGCAGGATACTGAACAAAAGATGGGCAGAATCCTTGGGGTTCTTTCAGACGACGTCTCTGGCCTGGATGCAATAGCAAGCGACTGGGCTGCCTGGGACGACACCTACGCCTTCGTCCAAGACGGCAACGAGGAATACACTCAGTCCAATGTTGTCTACAACAGTTTTTCAAACAACCGGGTTAACCTGATGCTGTTTGTCAACTTTTCTGGAGAGGTAGTGTTTGGAAAGGCTTATGACCTGCAGACTGAGGAGGAAACAAATATTCCAGAAAAATTCTTCGAGCAGAGCACTGAAAGCGATTTAATAATGAAGCACTATGACGCAACTGAAGTAGTGTCTGGAATCGTCATGCTTCCAGAAGGCCCGATGATTATTTCATCGCAGCCAATTCTAACAAGCGAGAAAAAGGGTCCAATACAGGGAGCTTTAGTCTGGGGCCGTTATCTGGATTCCAATGAAGTAAAACGCCTGTCGGACATAATAAACATGCCCATAGAGGCGTATCAAGTCAACGACTCGATGATGCCCTATGACGTCCAGATTGCAAGCCAGCAGTTGACAGGCAACAAAACCATTCTCTCAAGCCCGCTTGATGAGGATAACGTTGCAGGATATGCGATAATCGATGACATATACAGAAGGCCTAGTTTGATACTGAAGACATATGCACCTAGGAGTATATACAAACAAGGCCTGACAAGCATGCGCTATCTCATCCTGCTGCTTCTGGGAGCCTCCATTGTGTTTGCAATAGCGATTATAACGCTGGTGGAACGGCTTGTTTTGTCCAGGCTTTCCAAACTGAGCAGGGATGTGGTAGAGATAGGCGCAAGCGGCGACCTCTCAAAGCACGTTTCAGTTGGCGGGGACGACGAATTATCAGATCTGGCTTCAGAGATAAACAAGATGCTTGAGGAACGCAAGAAGGTTGAGAAAATGAAGGAAGAGTTTTATGCCACAGTAACGCACGAGCTGAAGACCCCTGTGACGAGTGTGATAAGCTTTGCAGACTCGCTTTATAACGACAAGGCAGGCAAGATAACTGAAAAACAGAAGGAGATTCTTGGTTACGTTATACAAGACGCCTTCAGGTTGAGGCATATAATAGACAGAATACTGATGTTCTCAAAACTGGAGATGGGATTGGCGATGCACACGCAGGAAGTTGACTTTGAAGCGATTTTGGATAATGCACTGCGCGTGTTCACGCCTTCAGCAAGCGAGAAGAACATCAGGCTTGGCAAGAAAATCTCCTCAAAACTGCCCAAAGTGTGGTGCGACGCAGACAGAATTACAGATGTGCTGAACAACTTGATTGGAAATGCCGTCAAGTTCACTAAAGAGGGCGGCAGCATAAGTGTTGAGGCAGTATGCCAGAACAATGAGATTCTTGTGAAGGTTTCCGACACGGGAATTGGAATACCATCTGAGGATTTGGGGAAAATCAGCGAGAAGTTTTATCAGGTTGACCCGTCCAAGACGAATGTCGTCGGCGGCAGCGGGCTTGGACTGTATGTGAGCAAAAAGATTGTTGAAAAACACGGCGGCAGGTTTTGGGTTGAAAGCGTTTTTGGCAGGGGAAGCACTTTTTATTTCACCATGCCATTAAGTATATGAAGGGTTTGCTGGAAGTGGCCAAAAACATCATTATTGTGGATGACGAAAGGCATATTGTGAAGGCGATTGAATTGGCCTTGTCTGGAGAAGGCTATAGTTTGAAATCTGCTTCAAATGCGAACGAAGCCTGGAAATTGATAGACAAGAATACAGACTTGATTTTGCTGGACATCATGATGCCTGGCATGCGGCCCATAGATTTGATAAAGAACATAAAGGACCATGGCTTGGATAACGTGAAGTGCATGTATGTCAGCGCAGTGCCTTTCACCAAAGAGTAGAGGGGGGAAATGGTCAGAGAGGGGCTTGTCGTGGATTTCATACAAAAGCCGTTTGACAACCAGGATTTGAGAGATAGAGTGAAGAAAGCGTTGGGCTGATTTTAGCTTATGGTAAATGTCAGTG
>VGJA01000173.1 GCA_016867655.1 Candidatus Altarchaeales archaeon
AATGTTCGCAATAATGGTGGGCGCTCCACTGCTCTTTAGCATGTCCACCTTCATGGTCAGTGTTCTGGAAAACATGTCAATTAACATTGCGGGAAGCTTCGGCACATCAGGCAAATCATACCTTGGAATACAGACTACGTCCATGTCCCTGCCGATATCTCTTGACTTCCTCATGCAGTTCTCGCTGATATCCCTGATTTCAACTTCACTGCTTGGAGCTGTTGTGATAGGACTGATAAACACCGGAAACTGGAAGAACGGGATAAAATACATGCCCATATTCACATTAATCTCGCTTGGGTTCTTCTATGCTATGAACTGGGTTCTCGCAAGCACCATAGGCACAATGCTATAACCCTTTTTTTAATCCAATACCATAACTAACAAAACCATAAGATGGCTGAAAAAGACGTCCGCGTGAAGACCGGAATCAACGGCTTTGACGAGCTCATAGGCGGGGGAATACCAGACGGAAACATTGTTCTGCTTTCCGGAGCCGCCGGAACAGGAAAAAGCATCTTCGCCTTTGAGTTCATCTACCATGGAGCCAAGAAGTTCAACGACAACGGCGTCTACATAACCCTTGAGGAGTTTCCAGAGCGGTTCATCGCAAACGCAAAAAAGCTCGGCTTCAGTGACCTGGACGACTTTCTGGCGCAGAAAAAGATGACTATCGTAAAAACAGAAATATTTGACATATACAAGCTTGTCAGCACCATCGAAGACCTGATTGACCAATACAAGGCCAAGAGGCTCGTGTTGGACTCCCTCTCAGTTCTCTCGGCATTTTCAGACAAACCCTTCATCGTGAGAAAAGCCATACTCGACTTGGCTAGCATGCTAAGACGCCAGAACGTGACTGCAATATTCCCCTCCGGCGTGTCAACCATATCCGACGGCCACTTCGGCGTCTCGGTTGAGGAATACGTCGTCGACGGAGTCATCTCAATGTTCCACCAGATGGCCGGAACACAGTTCATAAGAGCCATAAACATAGTCAAAATGCGCGGAACCGCGCATACGGAAAACCTACACCCATTGATAATAAAAGAAGGCGGAATCACAGTCGTAAAAAGCAGCATATTCCCGGAAAACTTCACAGTCGGCTAGTGAATTTTCCAAAACTTGGAGAGGTTTCTCTCAAGCCTATAAATTCTGGCTTCAAACTCCTCCATGGCGGGCATTCTTGAGTCAGTAGTCTGTTCCATAAACCTCATCTTTCTTCCATTCATTCCGTCCAAAAAATTGTAAAGGCATTTCGGGAATACCTCAACGTTGTAGCCTCCTTCAAGAGTTGCAAAAACATTCTTGAACTTCCCACTCAAAATTTTGCCCAAACTGTAGTATGCGTTAACGCTCAACCTCAAGTCCAAAAGCAGGTCGTGCTGGTGGGCGTCAAAGCCAGCAGAAACCGCAACCACGTCAGGATTGAATTGTTCAGCAGCTGGCATGAACCTTTCAACAGCGTTCATGAAAATGTCGTCCCCGCTTCCAGGCGGCAAGGGAACGTTTATCGTATAACCCTCCCCCCTGCCTTCGCCAATCTGGTCCACGCTTCCCCACCCAGGGAAAGCGGGATACTGGTGCAAAGACCAATACAAAACTCTGTCAGTGTTGTAAAAAAACTTTTCCGTGCCGTCGCCCATGTGAGCATCAAAGTCAAAAATCAAGACTTTTTTGCCTTCATCCACCAGCCTCTGGCTTGCAACCGCAACATTGTTGAAAATGCAAAACCCGCTTGAGTGGTCGGGATGAGCGTGATGTCCCGGAGGCCTGACAACAGCAAAATCATTTGTTTTGGAGGCCATCACAGTAGCCCCAACAGCGTAAACCGCAGCCTCATAACTCTTCTTTGAGGTGACGGTATCTGGGTCAAGATGCTCGCTTTTCTTGCAAGCCTGCTTTACTCTCTCAATATACTCCCTGGTATGGACCAATTCAAGATACTTCTCGCCATTCTCAATCTTTCTTTCAGGCAGACTTCCAAGGGATTCAAGCCTCTTCCTGTTTTCAGGATGCATTCCAGTGTCATGCTCCAAAAAAATTTTGTTGTAGATCAGGTCCATTCTCCTGCGTAATCTATTTGTCCATGGGGCTTATATGCAATCGCAATAGTGTCTATTCAGAAACCTAGACCCCAGGGCTTCAGAACACGCCTCAATGTTTCCTTGCCCTGCATGTAAGAGAGAAATATCCCGTAGTTGGTTACCGGCACCCCTAAAGCTTCCAAGTCATGCAATCTTGCCTTCAGTTTCTGGTGGTCTATCATACACCCCCCGCAGTGTATTATCAGCTTGTATTTTGAAAGCTCCTCACAGTCCTTGAATTCTCTGCCGAAGCTGTGTTCCACAATAACCCCTGGAAAATGCTTTTCTATGTAGTTCGGAATCTGCACTGTCCCAATGTCTTCTGCAATGCGGGAGTGGTTGCAGGCTTCAGCAATCAACACGCCGTCGCCATTCTTCAGTGTTTCCAAAGCCCTGATGCCTTCGACAAACAACTTCAGCCTGCCACGGCTCATGTAGTTTATCATCATTATGGAAAAAGTGGTGACGTCATACCCCTTCGGAGTCCAA
>VGJA01000174.1 GCA_016867655.1 Candidatus Altarchaeales archaeon
ACATGAAGAACCTTGGCGGGTCGACTGAAAACGGTAGGGCCCAGGACTCAAGCCCGATGAATGTGAACACGGCCCAGACTATGCTGACTGGAATCCAGTAGGAGTTTCCGCTGTAGGACAGTGTCTCCCTCTTGAAGTAGACTATCAGAAGGACTATTGAGACTATGAACAGCAGGAACAACACCACTCCAAAACCTTTTTGTATTGCAATGTTTCCGTAAAGCGGTATGTAGTATTTTCCTGGAACGAGTTTTGCGCAGTTGTCTGACTGTGGGGTTCTGAATGGCGCTAAAAAGCAGGTGTCATTCTGCCTTGGTTGGAATTCCTCAACAAGCAGTATTTCATTCAACGGGATGGTTCTTTTTTCAAAGGCTATTTTGAATTCCCCGCTTTGTATTCGCCTTCCGGCGCCGTCTATCTTTTCAAAGCCTGAGCCGTATTTGAGGACCATCTGCCCCCAAAAGAAGATTACTGCGAGAAGGAGCCCTGCAAGCCCTATGGCGAAAACCCGTTTGAGCATTTTCCTCTCGAAAACCGCTCTCGTCACATAGTATAGCATGTATATTAGTCCGAACACCAGGGAGACCATAGGCTGCGCCACCATTGTGCTTGCTATCGCCGGTATGGCAATCAAAGCCCATTTTTTGTCTTTGTTGGACATTTCAACTGCATACAAGGTGGGGTAGAACAAGACATGGCCGAGAGTGTGAGCCCATATGAAGTGGCTCAAATAGCATGGAGTCACAGTAAGTATGAAGGCCCCGCCTAATGCTATTCTTTCATCTCCTGTGAAAAGTCTTATGAAGTAGAAGGCCGTTATTATGCTCAAACCTATAAGCAGGGCGTTGAAATACTTCAAAGTCCATTGGACTGAAGTGTTGTATTGATGTAGTATGCCCATCAGTCCGTCATAAGTCGGCGGGTATGGCTCCAAATAATGTGTGACTAGAACGTCCTTTGGCAGGGAGTATGTTTTCACGACTGAGATGTATTTGGTGCCTACTGCGTGGTCCCAGGAGTCGTCGTCCTCAAGGTAGGGAAGCCTTAAGGCTCCTGTAAGCAGCACAAAAAGGTATAGGGAAGCGAGCATCAATACTATTCCAGCGGTTAAAGCATTTTTGCTGTTCAGAAGATCGGATAGATGCCTTTTTTCAGCCGACTGCCCGGATTTTTTTATGAGCAAGTGATAGGCAGGATATATGATGCTTAACACAAGCAGTAGTGACGCATCCAGTGGAACCCCTAAGGTGTCTAACAGCAAAGTGAGTATTGGTATCGCGCTCAGCCCTATCCCCAGGGTCATGAAATACCTTTCAAAGGGGTCTTCGGGCTTTCTAACAAAACTCAATAGGGTGTAGCCGAATCCGTAGGAGGTGACCACAAAAAGCGCTAGCGTCTTGACTCGGTCCATTAGGGTTGGGTTTGCGTCAGATTGCAGGTAAAATACGCCGTAGAGCAGCAGCAATGCCGAAAGGGAAAAAAGACTTATGACTGCCGCCTTGCGGAGGTCTATCTTGATTCCGTCTTCCTGAGCTTCCTTTGCAGCAGCTGTTTCCTTCTGTTTTTTTCTCGTCATCTTTAAGGCTCCAAATATTCCCTCGCTTGCTTTAATGTTCCGCTGACGCCTAAAACGCGCGTTGATGCCCTGTTTTCCCCTATTTTGCCGAGCATCGTCAGGCCAATCCTCAGGTCTTTAACACTTTTGTGGTTGACTTTTAATATTCCCCTCTGCTTTTCGTCATTCCAGTCCATCACCCAAAGACTCATCTTGCTGGCGTTCAGCTCTCCCAGGAAACGCAGGATTGTGTTCCAGACCGCCTTCACAACCTCGTCTCTAGTGCACTTTCTGTCGCAAACTACTTCAACTGCGACATACCTGTTTTTCTCCCTCAAGGTCGGCTTCAAAGGCTTCATTTGGCTTAGCGCAATGTGTAGGGAATTTCTCTACATGTTTTTCAGATTAGTAAAAGTGTGACACCCCCACCACCCTATTATAAATAAATGCGCAATCTATATAATGTGATTAGATGAAAAAAGCTTGCATTGCCCTGGCTTTTACGGCAGTCTTTGCTTTAGGCTGCCTTTGCGGCCAAACAGAGCCTGCAGGGCATTCCATATCAAACATTTCCGATGATGTGAGGGAGTATAGGAGCGAAGCGCACGGCGGCTATTCCTTCAGGTTCAAAACGCCTCTTGTTTTTGATGAAAACTCGTCTGCAGAAGATGTTTTGATGACATCTCTTGTCTTTATTGACAATTTAAACGAAAGCGTGATGGTCGTCGGAGTGATTCCAAAACTTCTTGCAAACACCGAGTGGATGAAAAGCGCCTGCAACAGGGAAACTCTTGTGCAGCAGCTGCGCGCGCAGGAGGACTTGAATGTCACAGACGTCAAGTCCATCGTGAACAAAGAATTCAAAAACGTAAAGTGCTGCACAGCAGACGCAACGGCAGTGGAGGAGGGTGTTGAAATTCCGTTGAAGATATCTTTCGGCGAATGCAAAGGCGAGCTGCCTTTTTACGCCATGGCCGGCGGCCTAAACTCAACGG
>VGJA01000175.1 GCA_016867655.1 Candidatus Altarchaeales archaeon
TGGGCACGTCAAGTTTTTTGAGCGGCTCGACGGTGAAAGGCGAGACTAAGTCGCCTGCGTGGATTATCATGGACACGTTCTTGTCTTTGAACAGATTTACTGCTCTTACAGTGGCTTCTACGTGGTCGTGGGTGTCAGCCATTATGCCTATCATTGCAGTAATCTATGGCGTCCGCGGCTTAAAAACGTGATTCAGCGGCCTGTTTTGCCTTCTTTCTGGCGTTTTTATATACCAGCTACAATATATTTTATAATATTTACTAAATAGTAAAAATAGTAAAAACAAGATGTCTGAACTGGAAAAAGAGATTATAGAATTCGGAACAAACATGTTCGAATCCTTCGGCCTAGACAACCTCACAGCAAAACTCATAACAATACTCTACTTCAGCCCCAGAGAAGTTTCAATGGAAGACCTCGCAAAAAAAACAGGATACAGCCTGTCGTCAGTCTCAAACAAGCTGAAATTGCTTGAGGACGTGTTCGTGCAAAGAATCAAAAAACCGGGAACGAAAAAAGTTTTCTACTACATGGGAAAAGACATAATCAAGATAAACCAAAGAAAAATCAAGGCAGCGCACGAAAGGCAGATACATGCGATAAAGAATTTCGTGCCCTACATGATGGAAAAATACAAAAACGCAAAGCTCACTGAAGAAGAAAAGGAGATAGTGAAGATAGGCAAAGACTACTACCAGCAGATACTCAAGTTTGAAAGAATACTGGAGGACTTTGAAAAACAGCTTGAAAAACACGCAGGGAGGGCGAAATGAACAAAAAAGACCCGATATCAATCGCGCTGATATTGGCAATGCTGGGCATAGCAGCCTATATCTATCCAAGCATGCCAGACAGCATTGCGACACACTGGAATGCAGTGGGCGAAGTGGACGCATACAGCTCAAAGGCAGTGGGATTGTTTGCAATACCAGCGCTTACGGCAGTAGTCTACCTGCTGTTCCTGGCGATACCGAAAATCGATGTCTTTAAGGACAACATCATGTCCTTCATAGGCTATTACGACAACTTTAAACTGCTTTTCGTGGCCTTCATGCTGATAGTCTATTCATCAACAATACTGCAGAACATGGGCTACAAATTCGGCCTGAACACGGTGCTGATACCGGCGGTGGCGGTGTTGTTCTACTATTTGGGACACATCATGCCGCATATGAGGAGAAACTTCTTCATAGGCATCAGAACCCCTTGGACTCTGGCAAACGAAAAAGTCTGGAATAAGGTGCACAACATTGGAGGCAAGACATTCAGGCTGAACGCAGCGGTGATACTGCTTTCGCTTGCGGTGCCTAGTTACAGCATATGGGTTCTTTTAGCGTCCATATTGCTGAACGCATTATATTTAATAGCATACTCTTATTTGCTTTATCAAAAAGAGGGCAGGAACGAACTACAGTAAGATGACTGCGAAAAAAGCCAAATGCACGGAGAAGCCGATAATAAAGCTTGAGGACGTGTGGAAGGTATACAAGATGGGGAAGGTTGAAGTCCAAGCGCTTAGAGGATTAAGCCTTGAGATATATCCTTGTGAGTTTGTTGCAATAATGGGCCCTTCGGGAAGCGGCAAATCGACAACAATGAACATGGTCGGCTGCCTGGACATTCCGACTAAAGGCAAAATACTATTGGAAGACAGAGACATCTCGGAACTGCATGAAAGCGATCTCGCTCAAATCAGGGGCAGGGTCATCGGGTTTGTGTTCCAGCAGTTCAATCTGATACCCTCTTTAACAGCTTTGGAGAATGTGATGCTGCCGATGATATTCCAGGACATCCCTTCTTTTGAAAGGGAGGGGCGCGCAGGCAAATTGCTTAAGATGGTTGGCTTGGGAGACAGGATGAACCATAGGCCGAATGAGCTTTCTGGCGGCGAACAGCAGAGGGTTGCGATGGCTAGGGCTCTTTCAAATAACCCCAGGGTTATACTGGCTGATGAGCCGACTGGAAACCTGGACACGAAGACTGGCAAGGAAGTGATGTTAATGCTCACCAAACTGCATGAGGAGGAAAGCAAGACAATAGTCATGGTCACGCACGACCCGAACGTGGCCTCGTATGCAGACAGAACAATAAAATTGGAGGACGGCAGGGTTGATGAAAATTGATTTAAGTTTAAAGGAGGTTTATGAAATGAAAAAAATATTTCCAATTGGAGTAGGAATGCTGATGTTGATTGCGATGATGTGTAGTGGAACGGCTCTGACAGCCACAAACCTGGTTTTGGACTATGACTCAACTGGGGTTGACGCAAATCTCAAACCAGGAGACAGCGGAATACTTACTGTGGTGATAGAAAACACCGGCGGCTATGACGCTGAAGCGGTTCAAGTGTGGATTCCAGACACTGCAGACGTGCATGTGTCAAGGCGCTGGGATATCGGCAACATAGAGGCGGGGGACACGAAAACTGTCACTGCAGCGGTAAACGTTGATGAAGACGCCAAGGTTGGATTGCACACCCTGCAGGCGAGGATAACTTATGACGGCAC
>VGJA01000176.1 GCA_016867655.1 Candidatus Altarchaeales archaeon
TAAGCTGGCGCAGCTTCGGCCTTACTTCAGCTTCAGAAAGATTTGTCGTCATCAGCCTGACGCCGCAGTTTGACACGACAAAGTTGTTTGCAATGAAGTTGTGGTTTTCATTTTCTACCATAAAGTCATACACTAGAGCATCTTTTTCCACTGATCTGATGGATGTTATCACACTCCATTTTAGATTATTCTCATGTAATGCAATCACTCCACCTAATCCTATGGACTTCAGGGGAAGCATGCCTGATGGCGTGAGAAAGGGATGGTCTGCAGTAGCGTTAATCTTAAATCCCTGTTTTGTATGCACTTCATAGATATTGTCCTTTTTCGTCAATGTCAATAGCACACGGGACTTCTTGACTCCACTGTTGGTATAAACAAGCACTTTGTCTTTTAGCTCAATGTCCTCTATGTTTAGTTTACTGCCATCTGCCATTAAGACTTCTGTTTCTCCGTGAAGACAGTTTATGTCGTAGCCTACTCCTCCTGGGCTTACCACTCCTTTTTCTAGGTTGAAGGCTGCTACTCCTCCTATTGGGAAGCCGTAGCCGTAGTGGGCGTCTGGCATGGCCATGCTCGCATTCAGTATTCCAGGAAGCTTTGCGACGTTTCTCACCTGCCTGAAGACGCCTTCTTCTATTGTTGAAAACAGTTTTTCTGTGGCGTATATCCTTCCAGGAACGTTCATGCCTTCGTCTTGGAATTCCCAGACTCCTGGCCTGGTTTGCCTTGCGTTTGTCATACAAGTATTTTTTTGGATTCATGGTTTAAAACAAGGGTATTTAAGCCTGTTTTGCTTCATACTTAAGTGCCATGACGCATTCGGGGAAGCCTACGGTGAGGACTGTGGAGAAGTCTGTAGAGTCTCAGAGGGAGGCTGAAGTCAGAAGGGTTTCGGAGAAGATTGAGGTTTTTGAGAGGAATTGCGATCGCGAGGGTTTTGACTCGGAGGTTGTTGAGGACATTGGAGGTATTTTGACTTGTGGTGTTTGCCTGCGGTCTGGCGTGAATCTTGATGTTGATCGATTGGGTGTTTCTCTTTTGGATGAGGATAGAGCGCACGTTGAGTTGGACATGGCCAATAGGTTGAGGTCTAAGTCTGGCTATTTGTCTAGGGCTGCTGAAGAGGTTTTGGGGCCTTTGCTGGATGATTCTGGGAGAGGTAGGGCTTTGGCTTATTGGACTACTGTGAACAAGAGGCTTTTCTCTAAGAGGGTTAGCGATGTCGAGCGTAGTTGGCTTGGCGACGAGGACAGCAAGCAAGATTCTATTTTGATGCGGAATGCTGGAGGTGCCTTCAAGGCTGCGTTGTCTAGGGATGTTAGGAGGGATGCTTTGAGTGTTTTTTACAAGATTAGGCGGGCCGGCAACAAAGTTCCAGTGCTGGGCAGGCTGTTTAAGTTTGGTTGATTTTTTTTTAGTTTTTTGTTTTTCGATTGTGTTTTTGCCTGCTTGTTTGACTTGCCTTAGTCTTATCGATTTTTTTTTTGGTTTTGTTTTCAGGTATTCTTTTGTTTGTCTGCTTGCTTGGCTGTTTATACCTTATTGACTTTCTCTTAGCTCTTTGTTTTTTTTGACAGTGTTTCCAACTATTTTTTGTTTGCTGGTTTGCTTGTCGTTCAGGTCTTGTCGGGTTTTCCTAGTTCCTTGATTTTTCTTTCCAGTTTTTTGATTTTCGCCTGCGATTTCATGTATTTTTTGTTTGCCAGCTTTGCCAGGTATCTTATGTATTCGTCTGAAATCAGTTTTCCGTCTTTTTCCATTATTGGCGCATCGATGGTTTCCGTGCTAATTAGTTCTACTATGACTCTCTCTGGTTTTATTGCCTGTATGCCAGAATGTTTGAAGCCTGCTTCTCTTGCCGTGTTCAGCAGTTTTCCTGCTGATTCAATGTCTCTGGCAGCTATGTGCAGTATCGGCGGCTCGCATTTGAAATACAGTATCCCGCTTACCCCCTCCCCCCTCCTGGGGTCGGGGATGAAGCCCTTATGGAGGTGAGGAGGCTTCACCGCCTTGACTTCTTTTACCACCTCTCCTGGGCTTACCTTACGGTGCCAGCATGCGATGGAATTATTCCTTATTTTGCTTCCAAGGTCGTTGAACAACTGTATTCTGCCTGCGCAGCTGGACGTCGTATAGTAATCTTGCAGTGAGTTTATGGCATTCAGCAGTGGCACAATCTCCTTGTCCGTGTCTCCCACCCTAATTGACACGTTGAGTTTGTTCAACGCGTGTTTTTTCTGTTTTGCAAAACGGTTCATCTCGCTTTAATATTGGATTAATCCAATTAAGGATACATGCCTGAAGGAGCGGTTGTGGAAGACGCTGGAGTAAAGAGTGGTGGTTCCTCCAGTTCATCCAAGATTCTTTTGGCGGTTTTTTTCATAGTTGTTGTTTTTTTGTCCTACAGGTTTTTTTCAGCTCAAAGTCCCGCGCCAGTGTATGCCTATGGCGTTAAGGTGGTTTCAGACAAGCCTTTGGGTGAATATACTTC
>VGJA01000177.1 GCA_016867655.1 Candidatus Altarchaeales archaeon
TACTGGCTTTACAGCCGCAACACATTGGCAGGAATCTCAGGACTGCTCATTCTGACAGCCATAAGCGGCGCATTGTCAATACTCCTGGCTATCATCTCATGGCTGATTGCAATAATGGCCGCATTGCATTCCTTCATGATAACGCTGCCAGTTGTATCAACAATACACACACTCCTAACACCCCTTTTGACTCCGGTGATGGCGCTGTTGGCCAAAATCGGGCCCTTCAAATGGCTTGCAGACAAAATCAGAAACATAAAGCCTGCGAGCATGGTCAAGTGCAAGAAATGCAGGAAAGAAACCCTGAAAGAAGGAGTATTCTGCTGCCACTGCGGAAGAAAGCTGAAAAATGTATCGCATAAAAAAAGAGGCCCTTGAGTTCATGCTGGGAGTTTCTAGAAGCCTTTACCCGAGAGAGTTCATAGGCTTTCTGAGAGCTGAAGAAAACACAATAACAGAAGTCATAGTGCTCCCAGGCTCGGTATACGGGAGAGGCTACAGCTCGCTTCAAGGACACATGCTGCCCATAGACCACTCAATAGTCGGAACAGTCCATAGTCATCCTGGAAGAAGCAATGTGCCGTCTAAAGGAGACCTCCACTCTTTCAACAAAAAAGGCGGAATCAACATCATAATAAAATACCCCTATCAGACGATAGACGACCTGACAGCATACGACAACGCCGGAAACCCGGTGGAAATAAAAGAGGCGTGAACACAATGGCCGGCTTTGCTTTTTAGCCGACAATCAATATAACATAGAGCACTAAAAATGGGCTTAGACATAACCATATACTCAACAAAAACCTGCCCCTACTGCAGGATGGCCAAAGAATTCCTGAACTCAAAAAACATCAAATACAAGGACATAGACGTGGGTTCAGACAGGGAAGGCGCCAAGGAGATGGTCAAGAAAAGCGGCCAGATGGGCGTTCCAGTCTTGGACATAAACGGAAAAATCATAGTCGGCTTCGACAAAGAAGCCATAGAACAAGCCTTAAGTCAATAAGAAAGACGTTTATATACCCAGATTCGAATAACTTCTGGAATCGACAAAATGCCGCCTATCGTAGACCAAAAAAAGTGCATCGGATGCGGAGCATGCCACTCAGTATGCCCAGCAGACCCGAAAGTCTTCGAACTCAAAGACACCAAAGAAGGCTCCAAATCACATGTAGTGCACCCGGAAGCGTGCATAGAATGCGGAGCCTGCGTAGCAACCTGCCCCACAAACGCGATAAAACTAGGGGAAAACAAGTAATCAACAGCATGCAAGCAATAAAGCAGTAAAAGCCTGAAACATCTAGCACTTCCCACTCATCTTGTTTTCAGCGTAGTCCTTCATGTTTTTTACCAGTTTTTCGTCCAAGCCTTTGATTTGCAGTAGTTCTTCAGGGCTTGACCTCACTATCTCGTCAAGGCTTATTATGCCATGCTCGAACAAGAGTTCTGCATTCTGCCTGCTGACTCCAGGAATCTTCACGAAATCTGCTATAACCTCTTCTTTAGATTGGCCTTCAGGCTTACCGCTCCTGTAGTTTTCAATCGCCTTGTGGAGGCCGTCTGCAGCCAGGTTGCTGCAGTGCATTTTTATGGGAGGCAGGCCGTCAAGAGCGTCTGCAACGTCCTGGCGGGTTATCTTCAAAGCCTCGTCCAAAGTCTTTCCTTCAGCCAGCTCTGTGATCATTGAAGAAGTGGCGATGGCTGCAGCGCAGCCCATCGTCTTCCAGCCGATGTCCGCTATTTTGTCATCCTTGACTTTGATGTAAATGAACATGACGTCCCCGCAGATGGGGTTGCCGACTTTGCCGACAGCGTCCCAGCTTTCAGGCTCGCCCTGATTTCTGGGATTCTGAAAATGCTCCATAACCTTCTTGGAATACATCGCAAAACACCTGTATATTTATTCTACCAAGTGTCTTATATTAAATGAAGTGGTTACCTCAACGTTACCGCCTGAAGAAGTAAGGAGACTGAGGAGTGAATATGAGAGACATCTAGTTCTAAGGCCGGACCAAGAGATGCCAGGGGTAGTATATTTTGAGCCCCCTAGAGTCAGGCAGAAGGAACCTACCATACTCGGCGTTCCCTTAAAGATGGTCGAAGCCACAGTAAACCGAGTCTGCCGTAATGGCGGGCCTCCGATAGAAATAATGGAGTTTGACGAACATTGGAAACCAGACCACCCAAGAGTTGCGCTCATTAGAACAAAAACGGCAGGAGACAAAGTCTTAAAGACTCAAGATGGAACAGGCCAGGAGGGAATGCTAAACGAAGGACTTGCTCAAAGGGTTTTCCGCGAGGTTGGGCTTAATTCAGTCAAAATAGGAGTTGACGGGTTGAGGAGTAGGGATTAAAATGGAATCAAGCAAAGCCTATGCGGTGATGGACTATGTGCCTGGAAAGACGCTTAACGAGCTGGCTTACAGGAATCCAAATGTCCTAGAGGAAAACAAAATCAGGATTGCG
>VGJA01000178.1 GCA_016867655.1 Candidatus Altarchaeales archaeon
TCAATTCCTTCCGTTACTTCTTCTGACTGGAATGATGTCTTTATGTCGGACTCATCCTCGTTTATCAGGTTTGCTGTAATCAACACTTCGCTGTCCTCGGTTTTTACTGTGTAGACTCCTTGTTTGTCCAGAAACAGGCTTTTGGTTTTTGTTGTCTCGCCGTTTGGGTTTGTAACCCCCACTTCTCTTTCAAGCACGAGGTAGTTTCCAGTTTTCGTGTTCAAGGTCTTTGTTATTTCCTCTCCTGTGTTGACGTATTCAATCAGTTGCGACCAGAATATCGGGAAGGACGAGCTGTATTGGAAGTTGCTCCACTCGTTCGCTGGGTTTATTCCGACATAGGCGACTTTTCCTCTTCCATAACTCCAGTAGGCTATCAGCGGGCTTCCCTCGGTTTCGGCTATAACTGTTGCGTTCTCCTTTTTTTTCGCATTGTAGTATTTCCTCAGCACTATGTTTTCAAGTGACACATCGTTCAGTATCTCGTGGTTGCTGACTACTCTGGCGTTTTTCTCAAAGCCCACTCTCTCCATCAGCTTCACTGGCATGAGCTCCTGGAAGTTGGGGTCGTCTATTGACACAGCATCCGGGGAAGCAAGGACTATCATTGACTTTCCGGATGAAACGGAGTTTTTGATGTCCCTGAAGGTTCCAGGCAGTATGCTGTTCTTTTTTATGTTCCCTATTACTATGCAATCGAAGTCGCCCAAGGACGGTATCACAGGCGGTTCTACAACACGGAGCCTGTTGTTAAGCTGTGAGTCTATTGCATAGGCCACAAACTTGTCCCTGTTTTCCAGGGAAAGCAGCATGGTCTTGTATGTCTTCATCTGTGGGATTACTGAGTATGCGGTGTCGTCCAGAGCTAGCATTCCTCCTCCAAGAAGTTCAACCTTGACCACTTGCCTGTCCTGCGTTATTGAGGCGTTCAGGTAAAAGAGTTCGTCTGACTCCGGCTTCAGCATTGTTGTCTGCATTGAAACCAACATGTTGTTGACGTAAACCTTGTGCGTCACCTCGTGTTCAACGTTGTCATAGTTATTTATCGTGTATGTGAGGTACATGCTGTTTTTGTTCATCGAAGCGCGCCTGGCTTCCATGTCCACCAAAGCCAGGTTGTTCCCCTCTTCATTGGTTTTTATGAAATACACGCTTATTCCGTTCAGCGCGAGAATCCTTCTGTTTGCGGTCAAGTCGCCTTCTGTGGTCGAAAAGTCTGAGAGCAGATAGACTTTTTTCTTCAGTTTGCTTTGCGAGAGCAGGTCTTTGGCAAGCATCAGCGCGTCTGGAGTGTTTGTTGTTGTATCGCTACACATTACTTTGTCCAGAACCTCTAAGGCTTTTTTTGGGCCTCCGTTCTCCAATACCGTTATTGGAATGTTTTCGGCCAGTATCAGGCTTACCTTGCTTCCCTCGCCCGTGTTCTTGACTATATCCCTTGCTTTTCCAACCGCCGCCGCAAACCTATTTGGATTGACGTCAGTAGACTGCATGCTGGCCGAGCTGTCCAGCACTATAGCTATCGCCTCGTCTTCCATGCTTTGCTTCTCCATTATGGCATATGGGTTTGCAATCGCCATGGCGAGGAGTATTATCATTAGCATCTGAATCAGAAGGAGCGGGTCCCTGATGAATTTGTTCAACAGTGAGCTGAACCGCTTTGTCTCCTCAATGCGCTTGATGAACATCACTGTCGGAAACTTTACTATCTTCGGCTTTGGTTTCAGGAGGTAGAGCAGTATCACCGGGATGATGAGCAGAGCAGTTGCTAGAGCAATCGGGTTTACGAGCCCTGAAGGAACCGGCAATTGCATCTTCACTTACCTCTCTCCAAACCCCCAACCAGTGAGACGAACGCGTCCAGCAGTGGGGTGTCTGTCGTAATCAAATTGTATGTGACTCCCATCTCATGGCAAACTTCTTCAACTTTTGTTATGTGCTCCTCAACCTTCTGTTTGTAGTCTCTTTTAAACTCCGGGCTGAGGTAGGTTCTCGCCAATTCTCCAGACTCCAAGTCTTCAAACTTTATGTCGTCAGTCCACTTGAGGTTCAGCTCGCATGGGTCCAAAACTTGTATGACCATCAGTTCTTTGGACGACTTTGCCATCCGGTACACGCCCTCCCTCAGGGAGTCAACCGGCTCCAGGAAGTCCGAGATTACAACTGCCAGAGACTTTGACTTGATTAGTTTTGCATAATGGTTTGCGGAAACAGACAGGTTTGTCTCGCCTTCAAGGGGCATGGTGTTCATAACGTCCAGCGTCTTGAACAAATGCTTCTTGCTTTTGTCAGGCTCCACAATCACCTTCAGGCGGTCTGAATACAGTGCTGTCGAGAATTTTTCGTTTGCGTGCACTGACATGTATCCAAAGCCTGCTGCAATGCTGCCTGCATAGTCAAACTTCCTCACTCCATCGCTCTGGAAGTCCATGCTGGAGCTCGCATCAACGAGAATGTGCAGT
>VGJA01000179.1 GCA_016867655.1 Candidatus Altarchaeales archaeon
TTAACCCTCTTCTGTAAGTATTTACTCATATGAAGAACATCACCATAGATTTTCTAAACATGCTCCCTTTGGAGAGGCAGCAGATTGAGTTGGCTGAGCGTAAGGGAGTTGGACATCCAGACAGCATTTGCGACGGCATTGCCGAGTCAGTCAGCAGGACTCTTTCAAGAGAGTATATCAAGCGTTTTGGTGTTATCCTACATCACAACACAGACCAATGCGAGCTTATTGGCGGAAGGGCCAAGCCAGCCTACAAAGGAGGTAGGGTAGTGAAGCCGCAGTATGTTCTTTTGGGCGGCCGGGCGACAGCGCATGTTGGAAAAGAAGCTATTCCAGTGGGCGATATAGCGGTCGGGGCTGCAAAAAAATATTTGTCGGACAACTTCAAGGAGTTGAACGTCAGCTCTGACGTTGTGTTGGACCAGAAGATTGGCGAAGGCAGCGCCGACCTGCAGTCTGTTTTCAAAAGGAATGGTATTCCAAAGTCGAACGACACTTCTTTTGGCGTTGGCTATGCGCCGCTTTCAACCTTGGAAAAGCTGACACTCGAGGCTTCAAACTACCTGAACCACAAGTGCAAGATTAAGGCTGCCGGCAAGGACACTAAAGTCATGGGCGTGAGGAAGAATAGCAAGATAATCCTTACGGTAGCGTGCGCTATGGTGGGAAAGTATTTGAACGACTTGGAGCACTATAGGAATACTGTAGGTCAAATACGCTCAGAATTGGTTGGTCATCTGTCTAAAAAAACGCCAATGGAAGTTGAAGTAGATGTTAATACTGCAGACGACTATCAAAGCGGGGACGTTTATTTGACTGTCACAGGCTTGAGTTCGGAGCAGGGCGACGACGGTTCAGTCGGCAGGGGCAACAGAGCCAATGGTTTGATTGCTCCCTTCAGGCCTGTTTCACTGGAGGCGACTGCAGGTAAGAATCCTGTAAACCATGTTGGAAAGATATATAATCTTCTTGCAAGCAAGATGGCTGAAGACATTGCCAAAGCTGGGGCGGAGCAGATTTACGTGAGGCTTATGAGCCAGATAGGCAAGCCAATAGACCAGCCTTTGGTTGCTTCACTGCAACTTATAGGCGACAGGAAGATGGAGTCCAAGGCAAGGGAGATAGCCGACTACTGGCTGGAGCATGTGACTGAAGTGAAAGAATGGTGTATAAGTGATAAGGTGAGTGTTTTTTAGATTCGGTTTCTTGTTTTCATGTTGTGGTTTTCCATTTTACTGAAAACTCAGAATCGGGAACTGAAAACCGTTCATGCCTATGGCATGAATCCCCGTAAGGGGGAAGACTGAAGACCGAAAACTCAAAACCGAAGACCGAAAACCATGGAAACCCGTGGAAACCGTGAAAACCGATTTTACTGCGGCCTTAGGCTTCTCCTGTTTTTCCTCAATACTGAATCATAGAGGTTTTGGTCTTTTTTTTGTATGTGGGCGCTAAGTTGGTTTGCAGCCCATTCCGCATGTTTTGGGCTTATTTTGGCGTCCATGTGGGCTAGGTAGAGTGGTATTGGATATCCGTAGTATCTTGAGCCTTTGGACAATTCTACTATCAGCGATATGGCTTCCTCGATTGGCGTGTTCCAGTCTGCGGTATCCACCCTCAGCGGGCTTGCGGACTCGCTCACCTGCACGTAAACTGTTGGAAAAGAGGCGACGATGCTTTCGCTTGTCTTATCGTCTGTTTCGAATTTCGATTTTGGCGTGAACTCCATTGTTCTGTATTCCTTGTTTCCTACAATAAGCCTTAGTATGCTGGAGTCCGTCATGAACTTCGGCAGCTGTATGTTGTATCTCATCGAAAGGTGGTTGGAAAGCATTTTGCTTCGAGAGTCTTCAGAAACCCCGACGGCATTCACCTTGTTTTTCCTGCATGTCTTCAGCAATCTCACAAACTTTTTTCTATAAAGGGAGTCTTCAACGCATTTTATCGGCTTTTTTCTCGCTTTGACATACAGGGAGCCGTCCAAAAAAAGGTATTGTGGGTTGTGTTCCTCAACGCATTTTTGGGCAACGTCAAATTCAATACAGTCTCTGAGCAGTTCAACCCTTTCTTTGGTGTAGTCGTCGTAGTCTATGAGATTCATGTCTAAATCTCTGATGAAGGTTTCCTGTTTCCTGTTTTCGGTTTCCTTCAGAATAAGCCCCGAAGCTCTGATGAAATAGAGGCTGGCTCCAAGAAGCTCTACAATGCCTTCGCCTCCGTCGACAAAGCACATGCTTTGAGATGAGGTTTTTTTTGTCTTGTCGAGTGGCTTTATCAGTTCGTCAACCGGTATGGCTTTTAGAGAGTTTTCAATATCCTGCTTACAGGACTGCAATTCCTCCAGAATGTCTTCTTGAATCTTTGAGTATTTGTTAAGCCAGATTGAGTAGTGCTTCATTCCGCGCTCTCTTCCGAAACCTT
>VGJA01000180.1 GCA_016867655.1 Candidatus Altarchaeales archaeon
AGTTGACAATATAGTCAGGGCTATGCCGGAAATGGTTAAGCATGCAGGCAAGCTTAAGAAAGCTGATGAAAAAAAGTTGAGAGTAATAGTGAATAAGTTTAACAACAAGAAGAATCTGAAGAACGCTGAGAAGTTAATCAGAAAGAGTCTTTAATGCTTCTTCTTCCATGAAATGCATTTTTCCAGGGATTATCAGTATTTGAGGGGGCTTGCCGAATGCGGTTTTCAAGAGTTCTTTAGCCTTGCCTGCCATGATTACTGAGTCTCCGCCCAGCCTGGCTACTCCAATGCAAAAGGTTTCTTGTGTGAAAACTTTTTGCTTTCTTTTTGCTTCAATCTGCAACAGCACATCAATTCCTTCATTGACTGTCATATACCTCTGCTCATCAGCCTTAACATCCAGCAAGCAGAGTGTGTGCAAGCCAGCCTTCTTGTTTTCTTTTATTGCATCATAAGGGCTTTCCGGAAAATAATTTTTTTCTGGATAGACTATTGAGGTTGTTCTGCCGAATTTGTATATCTGCAGGCCAGTCTCGGCGACTGCTGAATACACTGAAGAAGCGTGGATAATCTTTACCTTAATGCCTTTTTTTCTAGCCCTCAAAACCAAGTCTATGTGAGTCGTAGCCACCATAGGGTCGCCTGAAACCAGAAGCGAGATAACTTTTCTTCCAGCATCCTTGAGAACATTTTCTTCTGGACGCTCCTCAATGTCTTTCCTAGTCAATACCACTATTTTCTTGCCTGCCAGAGATTCAAGTTTTTTCAGGCTTGCATGCGAGAAGTTTGTGTAGAATTCAGCGTAAACTCTATCTGATTTCTTCAAAATCCCCAAGCCTCTCAAAGAGATGTCTTTTTCGTCAAACAATCCTAAGCCGACTAAGTAGAGCATTTTTTTACCTCATCTAGGAGTTTTATTATTTTGTTTTTGTCTTTAATTCCAGGCTGCAGCTCGACTCCGGAAGACACGTCCACTGCATATGGATTGGCTTTCTTTATGGCATTGCAAACATTCTCTGGCTTAAGACCTCCTGAAAGGAATACTGGCTTGCCTGCCGTTTCAGACAGCCTGCCTGCGATAGTCCAGTCGTGAGTCATTCCAGTGCCGCCCACTTTGTCTGACAGCGTGTCAAGTAACAGATAGTCTGCCATAGGATACTTTCCAGCCTCCGCTTTCACTTCCTCAAACTCGGCTGTCTGGCTTACATGCAACGTTTTTATCAACTTGGTTTTGCCTGCAATATTTTTGACTGCCTGCATGAACTCAACGCTTTCACGGCCGTGGAATTGCATGCCATAGGGTTTTAGTTCAAGCACACGTTCAACCTCCTTCAAAGCAGAAGGCATCACAACAATAATAGCTTTCTTTCTTTCAATCTCCCGCATGATTCCAGCGGCCTTAGACAAGGTTATCTTCCTCGGCGTTTCAACAGGAACGTCAACAACAAAACCAAGGAAATCTACGCCAGCCTTTTGGGTAAACAAAGCATCCTCCATGTTGGTGAGACCGCAAACCTTAACCCTAACCATAGGTAGAGATTTAGAACCATAGCGAATAAAAACCAGATATTAGCAGTATAGTGCGTTCAATGGTATCGAACGAAGCGTGCACCACCGCTTGGTGCATCCCCGAAAGGGGGAGATACCATAGAAGTCGTTCCCGTGTCAACTGAGGTTAAGTTGTAAAAAAGGGAAAATCCCTCCCCCGTTAAGAGGGGAGGGATAATCAGATAGATTTATGCGTGCGCGTTCTCTTGCAGCCACCTGATTAAGGCGTTTCCTGCTGAAACAGTGTCTGCTGCGTCGTAACCTGCAACAATCACCTTGCTGCCGTCTTTTCTGACAATGTATCTGTCAGATGCGGCTGCTAGTTCAGCTGCGGTTACTGTGCTCATGGTGTTGACTGCTGGACCTCCAACAACTATTAAGTTCTTGCTGAGGTCTGCGCCAACTTCTGGCACCACCAGACTACCAGATATTGCGTTGACTGTTGTCTCAGTTACGCTCTGGCTTGTTGCTGTTGCAGATACTGCAAACTCCTTTACGGTGTATGTGCAGCAACCAACGGTCTGCTCTTTGCCTTCGTCATCTCTTGTGATGACTGCTTCAAGCATGGTCTCCTGCTCGCCGGTTCCGATGAACGCTGTTGCGTATACTTCGTCCTGCGGGTGGCAGATGCTTACTGAGTCAATCTTTCTGTTTGACCCGTAGTCAACTGTCAGGCTGTCTCCGCCGTCAGGCAATACCAACAGTGTGTCGTCTTCATCGTCTAGCTTGACACCTATTTGGCTGGTGTTTACGCCAGAGGTGTCAGACCATATGCCGGAGTCGGTTCCCAGTACGCTCATGGTGTAGTAGGCTGTTGAACTTGCTGAAGAGTTGTAGTCTC
>VGJA01000181.1 GCA_016867655.1 Candidatus Altarchaeales archaeon
CCATAAAATACGTCTACGGCAACAACGAGCGCGAAAGAGAGCGCATAAAAAAGAAGATGGAGGGCATGGACGTTGAAGTGGGCGACTGCCTTGAAGTGGAATACAAAAACATAAAGATAGTCGTCTACCACGGAGAAAACCCTGTGATACTGAATGCTCTGATACGTAGCAAGGAATACGACGTCGTCATTACAGCGCACTCGCACCAGCCTGAAGTCAGCAACGAAGAAGGTGTTTTGGTTATCAACCCTGGGGAAGTATGCGGCCATCTGACTGGAAGAAAGACTGTTGCGATACTGGATACGGAAAAACTTGCGGCGGAAATACACGAAATATGAAGCGGAACAATCTACGGTTGATGTTTGTCCTGGCGTTTTTTGCGTTCATTCTAGGCTGCAACACATGCAAGCCGGTGGTTGATCTGGACATATGCGAGAATGCAACTGGCCTCACAAGGGTTGACTGCTATGACTATGGTGTAAAGAACGCTAATTGCGTTTCCATATGCGACAGTGCAAAAGACGCCTACTGGAAGGACGTCTGCTACAAGGAAGTCGGGATAAGAGAGCAGAGCGTCAAGATTTGCGGCAAGATAATGAACCAGACTGTTCTGGAAGAGTGCTTGAAGAACGCCTAGATTATGGCGTTGTAGCTTTTTATCGCCTCTCTGGTTTTCTCAGCAGCTTTTGCAACATCCTTGGACGTTTTCGCCCCGGTTATGATTATCTTCCCGCTTCTGAAGATTAGCATCACCGTCTTTGGTTCATCAAGCCTGAACACAAGCCCCGGGAATTGTTCTGGCTCGTATTCGGTGTTCACGCATTCTGTTGCCAGAAGGTCTAGGTTTACTTTAAAGTCCAGTCCAGAAGAGGCTACTATATTTTGTATTTCGATTATCGGTTTTGCCTTGATTCTGAATCCTGCTTTTCTCAGTGCTTTGAGCAGTTTTTCCACTGCGTCGTCTATGTTTTTCCTGCTTCGGGCTCCGCTGCAGATTACCTTTCCTGTTCGGAATATGAGCATCGCCAGCTTTGGCTCCTCTAGCCTGTAGATTACTCCCGGGAACTGTTTTGGGTTGTCTATCTCTTTTACTCTTTTTGCCAGTTGTTTCAAATCGATGTGTCTGTCGAGGGTTATGGAAGAAACGATATTCTCTATTTTAGTTTTCATTTCAGGCTCTTTGCTCATCTTTACACCCCGTTTATAAATAGTGTATATAATTGTCCATACACGTTTAAAAACCCTGGCTCATATGGATTATGACTATGATTAGCTCCAGGGATTATAAAATCGTATATGGTGAGCTTAGTGTTGGCTCTGACTTGAGGGAGTTGGGTGTGAGGTTCGGGCTGAAAATAGATACTCTGACATCTATATTGCACCAGAAGATTGTCAGGGAGACAATGCACAAACACCACCAAATCCAGTCAACAGCACACAAACTAAAAAACACGTGGGAACAAGGAAAAACAATAAACCAAATAGCAAAAGAAATAAACTACCCTCCAGTAATGACAGCATGGCTCATAATGGAATCCAAAGGACTGTCCAGAGGAGTCTTCAGGGCAATGCTCCGCAACCCGGAAAAAATCCCAAACAAACGCCTAAAAAAAGAAATACTGAATGCAATAAAAGAAGACGTCGTGTATACCCCTCAGGCCATCGAAGGCCAGATGAAACGCAGCAAGATGGTCGAAGAAAAAATCAGAAAATGGTTGTTGAAAAACGGCATGACATTCATAGACGAAAAAGAAGCCAAGGAAAAAAACCACAAAAAAACTCCGGACTTCCTGCTGAAAAAGCCGATGGACTTTGAAAAACAGAAGATACGATGGGTTGAATGCAAAGCCAGCTTCGGGGATGAAACAGAAGTCAAAAGAGACTACCGGAAACAGCTAAGGCACTACGTCGAACTCTACGGCGATGGAATAGTGGTCTACTGGGACGGCTTCCTGGAAGACATAAAGCTGGACAATATAACCCTGCTTTCAGACGAAATGTTCAAATAACATTTGTAGCGTGTTTTTTTCAGTTGTGGTGTTCAGGTGTTCCAGTAACCTCCGCAGCATGTGTTTTTCTTCAGGTAAAGTTTCAAGCAGCCCCTGCAGAGTGCATTTTTCCAAAGCAAAAGGATTTTAAACCAATTTAATCAATAATCTATCTCCCATGATAAACATACCAGTCGAACTGTCCCTGTTCTGGGACATCGGGCTGATAATAGCCTTTGCAACACTGCTTGCATACTTTGCAAGACTGTTCAGACAGCCAGTGATACTTGCCTATGTCATAGCAGGCGTATTAATCGGCCCAGGAGTGTTAAAGCTTATAACCAACCAAGAGGTCAT
>VGJA01000182.1 GCA_016867655.1 Candidatus Altarchaeales archaeon
AGTGTCGAAAGCATAAGAACTCTTGCAGACCGCATAGAAGACCCCACGCTGAAAGAACAAATCAAGTCTGAGGCAGACGAAATAATGTCGAACGCCAACTCGATAGAAAGCCTGCTGGAGAAGATGCTGGAGAGCATAGGCGAAATAGAGTATTATGTGGGTAGGATATGAAAGAAAGGTTCATGGGAAAGATAGCTGAAGCCGGGAGGGCCATGTGGGAGATAAAGCTGTTCAACCTCATGCTGGACACGTTGATCTGCTTTCTGGCATGCGAATTGGTTATCACGGCATTTGGGCTAAGCCAGCTGTATGGCGTAGCGCTGGCTGTGGTATACTTGATTCTGGCTTTCCTAAATGAGGTGTTAAAAAGTGACACAATAAAGACAATGGGGGAAAAGCATGAGAAGGTGGATGAGAGTCTTAGGACAGCCTATGAGAACCGTGACGGAAAGAACGTGATAGTGGAACGCCTGCTTTCAGACGTCTCTAACGCGGTCGACAGCATGGAGACCTCAATATTCCTAGACCAAAGGAAACTGACATCAAAGATGGCATTGTCGATAATACTCGCGCTGATGATACTCTTTGCCATAGCAATCGACATTAGGGGGTTTGGAGCGGAACTGTTTAAGATAGACAATATTATCAGGGATGTGGAGTTCTCGCTCAAGGAGCGCGGAGTGGAATACGAGAAGGTTTTGGGTGGTGGCGATAGATGGGAGGCTAGCAATTTGACGACCAATGCGGAGAAGGACAAACTTGGCGCTGAAGCAGGAGGTGAGAGGCCGGGATTCCACATGGGCGGCACCCCTGGAATGGGAGGAGGCATTGGCGCAAATGTTAACGAAGACATATACGGCCAGGCTTCTTCCGCGGCAATAGAGGGCCAGGAGGTGGACTTCAACCTGAGGCCAGATTATGGAGGAGAGATTGAAATAAAGGAGGATAAAACCGAGGAACAGCAGGAGCTTGAGGTGACAATGCCAGAGGATGCGGAATCAACCGAAACATGCGACGAATGCGCCGTAGGGCCGGGACACGAGGATCTTGTCAAAAGGTATTTTGAAAAAATTTTGGGTGAAGCACGATGACTGAAAAAACGGAATTTAGGAAGGAGGATGTTGAAAAGCTGAAGGAGACTTATGCGTCTCTTGGAGAGACCTACAAGAAGATACAAAACGAGATGAAGAAAATCGTCTCGGGACAGGAGGAGGTTATAGAGCAGATTTTGACTGCTATTTATACAGACAACCACGCGCTGCTTGAGGGTTTCCCTGGCTTGGGAAAGACCTTGATAGTGAGGACCATAGCGGACATAATGGATTTGAAGTTCAAGAGACTGCAGTGCACTCCAGATTTGATGCCCTCTGACGTGACCGGAACTTATGTGATAGAGGAGGCAGATGGCGGCAAGAAGGAGTTCAGGTTTGAAAAAGGCCCAGTGTTTACGAACATCCTGCTTGCGGATGAGATAAACAGGGCAACGCCCAAAGCGCAGTCTGCGCTGCTTGAGGCCATGCAGGAGAGGCAGGTGACTTCTGGAAACCAGACGTTCAAGCTGGACAAACCGTTTTTGGTGCTGGCGACGCAGAACCCCATAGAGATGGAGGGCACTTACCCGCTTCCTGAGGCGCAGGTGGACCGATTCCTGATGAAGATACTGGTCAACTATCCGAAAAGGGAGGAGGAAAGCAGGATTATAGACCTCTACACGGGAGAAAGCACGCCTGAGACAAGCAAGATGATAACAAGAGAGCAGGTGGTTAACGTCCAAAAGCTTACAAGAATGATGCCGATTTCAAGCGAAGTCAAGTCTTATGCACTGGATATTGTGAGCTCAACAAGGCCCGAGGAGAATAAGGCTGCGAGAGAGTATTTGGACTATGGCGCAAGCCCGAGGGCTTCGATTGGAGTGATACTGGCTGCAAAGGCCCGGGCTTTAATAAACGGGAGAAACTATGTCAGCAAGGAGGATGTGGAAAAAGTTGCCTACCCAGTGCTAAGGCACAGGCTCATACTCAACTTCGAGTCTGAAAGAAAGGGCATCAAGACTGACGACGTCATAAGGGAGCTGTTGAAGAAGGCATGAATCCTGAAAAATGATAGACGCGTCTTTTCTGGACCAGCTGAAGGAGCTCAGCCTAGTGCTGAAGAAGAGGGTTTCAAGTGCCTATACCGGCGGAAGAGCCTCGATACAATACGGTAGAGGTATAGAGCCAGTAGACCACAGGGAGTATATGAGAGGCGACGACTTCAGGCTTATAGACTGGAAGCTTTACGGCAGGACCGAGAGGCTTTACATAAGGCGTTTTGAGGAAGAAAAGAGCATGATACTGCACATTCT
>VGJA01000183.1 GCA_016867655.1 Candidatus Altarchaeales archaeon
AAAAGTCAAAGTCAGAACTTACCTGCTTGCAAACATTCCAGGAGAAAAAGAAGACACACTAGACAAATCGGTAAAATACGCTTTGGAAAAGTCAGACTCGATAGTGATTATAAATTTACTGCCTCATGGAAACACGCCATTGTTCAAGCTCTGGATTAACGGAGAATGGAACTACTTAGGCAAACAGGAATTCAAAGAAAAAACAAAAAAATGGGCTGACAATCCTAGAATAGAATTTGACGTTGAGACATTCAAGTTCACGCCCCAATTCCCGCAGGAACTGAAGAAGCCTCTGGTTGGAGTTGGCGAAGAATACCTAACACATCCTTACTTTGAAGTCTGGCAGGATTACCTTGTAAGATGGTATGAACCTCCACAAGACAGAACAACACTGTTCCTGCCTTGCAGCAGGAAAAAACCATACTCAGAATCGGAAACACACAAAAAAATCATTGAAGTGCTGAAAAAGACAAACGCCAGAATAAAATTCCATGAAGTGATGTTAAGCAACGCAGGAGTGATTCCAAGAGAATTTGAAGACAAATACCCGTTCAACAACTACGACTGGGATGAAACTTTGGAGACTGAAGAAATCAAAAAAAGGTATACGGAAGTCACGGAAAACAGGATAGTCAGCTATTTAATAGCACACAAGGAATACATTAAACAGGCATACTGCTACCTAAAGCACGACTCGGAGTCATACCAAGCTTTGGAGAAAGCATGCCTGAAAACAGGAGTAAAGTTAACAAACCTGCTTTCAAAGCAAACATACGAAAAAATCAAAAACAGTAAAAAACCACTTCAAAACCCGGAAGCATTGAAATCCCTTGAAGAAGGATTAAATTCGGTTTCCCCCTTATCAGGGATTCGTGCCATAGGCACGAACGGTTTCCAGCCCCCAGTTCCCGGAAAACTGGAAACAGAAAACAGAAAACAGTAGAAAAATGACTACCGCTAGATTCTACATAATAGGAGATGCAAGCCCTTGGATTAGAACAAGAGTTCAGGAAGAATTGAATCACTTGCAGTTGTCTGGAACAACAATAGCAGCCGGAAGGAAAACAATCGCTGTCACAGTAGAAGGAGACAAGGAAAAAATCATTGAACTGAAAGACAATCTGAGAAGGCACGGCCCTGAACACCTGCTCTACACCAGAATAGAATACGCTGAGGAAACGACATTGGAAGAATTCAAACCTGAAGACGACTTGAAAGCGACACTCAAAAAAATCCAGGAGCAATTGAATGAAATTAACATAAAACTGGACGCCATAGTGGAAAACCGCAAGACAAACACAGCAATGGACACTGGAAGCAATGTTTCAGACTTCTTCAACATGTGAAAAATGAAAGTTATTCCAGCTATTGACATTTTGGGTGGAAGGTGCGTGCAACTGGTTCAGGGTAAATTGGGGACTGAAGTGGACTATGGCGACCCTGTTGTTGTTGCAAAAAGATGGGTTTCTGAAGGCGCTGACTTGCTGCATGTAGTAGATTTGGACGCCACACTGGATAGGGGGGATAACACAGAAAAACTGCTTGCAATAAAGAAGGCAGTCAAGGCGAAGATACAGTTTGGGGGTGGTGTTAGGAGCGTTGAAAAAGCTGAAGAACTTTTGAACAATGGAGTTGACAGGGTTATTGTTGGCACTCTAGCAGTCAATGATTACTTGAAGAAGACTGACAATCTTGGCGAACTTGCAGGAAAATGCGGTAAAGACAAGGTGATAGCTGCCATAGACTCTAAGCAGGGTTTTGTATTGTCCAAAGGCTGGACTGAAAAAACCAAAGTAAAGACAATAGACTTGATGAAAGCCCTTGAAAGCAAAGTCTGGGGATTCCTTTACACTAACGTTGATGTTGAAGGTCAAATGAAGGGAGTTGACATGCAAGCAATCAAGGAAGTTGTGAAATCAAGCAAAAAGCCGGTGTTAATTTCCGGTGGAATCTCAAGCCAGGAAGACGTAAGAGAAATAGAAAAAACCGATGCCTGGGGCATTGTCCTGGGCAAAGCCTTGTACGAAGGCAAGATAAAATTGTCTGAATAAAAAAATGGAAAAAATTCTATTCGACGTGCACTGCCACCTGAGCTTTCCGCAGTTTGACATTGACAGAAAGGAAGTAATAAAACGCGCAATCCAGCAGGGAATAAAGATGATTAACGCCAGCGTGAGCGTTGAAGAGATTCCCAAAGCCAGAGAGCTTGCAAGCAAACATGAAGATGTGTATTGGACTCTTGGACTGAGCGCAAGCGAGACAGACCAGCAAAAAGTTGAGGAAACAATACAAGCAATAAGAACAAACAAAGACAAGATAAT
>VGJA01000184.1 GCA_016867655.1 Candidatus Altarchaeales archaeon
CTTCAATACAATCAAACCCAAAACTTCCAGCTCGTTCAAATACTCCCTAAACCACCTCATAGTCCTCGGGTCCCTGTGAAGGCTCTTCGAAACCTTCTGATAGTGGTCATAGACTTCCCCAGAAAACACGACGTCTTTTTCAACCTCGTTGAGCCTTTTGTACTGGCTTCCCCTCACCAGCAAGTCCGCTATGCTGTACAAAACAACCTGCTGGTGTTCGGGCAGGTTTTTCACAGTCTCGGAGACAATGTCCTCTTCAACCTTAGTCCTCGCAGCCTTGACGTCCTCCATCTTTATGGCCTTCCTAGCGTCTGATTCAGCCAGCTCGCCAGCCTTCTGCAAAAGCTTCAATGCATACCGGGCGTCGCCGTTTGTGCTGGCTGCGTAAGCTGCAATCAACTTTATGTTCCCCTCGGAAATTGCCCCGCTGTGCAGTCCAATTTCAACCCTTTGTTTTAGTATGGTCTCCAGCTGGTGGGCGTTGTATGGCTTGAAAATCAGTTCTTCCTCGCACAGCGTGCTCCTGCTCCTCGCGTCAAGCATTTCTTTGAATGAACTGCGGTTTGAAATCCCAACAACAGAAACCCTCCCGCCTTTGATGTCATCATTGATTCTGGTGAGCGTGTACATCAAGTCGTCTATGTCCCTGACGGTGTCAACCTCATCCAATACCACTATAAGGCTCATGTTGTTTTCCTGCACAACTTCCTTCAGCTTCTCATAAAGCCTTGTAGGGCTTATCCCCACCAAGTCCTTGTTCTTGCGGTCTTCCAAAGGCTTTTTCTTCAAGCCCTCTGACTGAAGGCTTTCGTCTGTCAGCACTCTAACCAAAACCTGGTATTTGCTTCCATAGCCAGTCCGGCAGTTCATGTAGACTGTCTTGACCAATGCTTTGGCGGTGTTGGACTCAGGGTCAGAGACTATTTTGTTCAGCTCCCTCATCACATGCCTGACTACAGAAGTCTTTCCCGTTCCCGTTGAGCCGTAGACGAAGATGTTGCCAGGCTTCTCGTTTCTAAGCACTGGCGTAAGAATCCTGCTTATGCTTTTGGCCTCGGAAATCCTGTGGGGGAGCTCTTCCGGAACGTAATGCGGGCTCAAAACGTCCAAATTCTTGAATATACCCCTCTCAGACACCGGTTCAAACAGTCTTTCAGCCATTTTTTTTGTTTTTAAGGGAAAAGTATTAATGTTTAAAAGAAGAAAAATACTTTAGTCTTGTGGCATTAATAAACCCATAGGACTATGGTTTTACATCAAAGAGGTTTGGAAAATGGTTGTCTTTGGCATATTTGGCGGAAAAAAGTCGTCTGGCGACGTGAACATAGAGCATGTTTTGAACGAACTCAGCGTTAGGGATGGCAAGGTAATTGAGAGGGATGACGTCAAGTATGTCAAGTCCATATCTCTCGACAGCGAAGCCAAAAACATGGACAAAGTCCTGAGGGAATTGCGAAAGGGGAATGTCGTTATATTGAATGTCACAGAGGTGTCGCACAACAAACTGCTTTTGAGGGACATCGTGAAGGAGCTTAGGGAAGCTTCCGTGGGGATGGACGGCGACATTGCAAGAATCTCTCAAGAGAAGATACTGATACTTCCAGGCGGGATGAAGGTAAGCCACAGCGAGCAGGGAAGTTAAAGTATTCGGTTTTCAGTTTTCAGTCTCCAGTCTTCAGTCTTCAGTCTCCAGTCTTCAGTTCCCGGTTTTCGGTTCTCATTTCTCAGTTCTCGGAAACTGAAAACAGTAAACAGGAAACCGAAAACAGAAAAACTTGGAAACCCGTGGAAACCGTTCATGCCCATAGCATGAATCCCCGTAAGTGGGAAAATGGAAAACAGGAAACTGGAAACAGAAAACTGGAAACCATCACTTATCTAAACAGGCTTTCGTTTGAGAATATTGTTATTCCTTTGTTGGTTATTTTCAATGGCCTGGTGTGCTGGTCGTAGGAGCTGCCGCGCATCTTCTTTATTCTGATGGAGTTAAGCCACTCGCCGCTGTGTTCCACAAAGTCCAGTTGTATTACTCCGCTTGAGAGGAATTCTTCCATCAGGGCTTCTTTGTCGCTGTCTTCTATTGTGAGTATTGAGGTGCACCCTTCGGTTGAGAGGAATTTTAGCAGCGTGAGCAGGCCTCTGCGGTAGTCTATTCCAGTTTTCTGCATGGTCTTGAAGCTTGTCAGCGAGTCTATGACCACCCTCCTTACGTTGTATTTGTTTATGTAATCTCTGAGCGTTGCCAGAATGTTGTTTAGTGTTAGTTCAGGGCCTGCGATTGCGCTGTCCACTTTTATGGACCATTTTCCGCTCAAATCTTG
>VGJA01000185.1 GCA_016867655.1 Candidatus Altarchaeales archaeon
GTAAGCGAGATAACAGGAAGGGAAGCGCAGTTTTTGCTTGAGAAGGAGCCTGACATGCTGCTGCCAAACGGCTTGGACATGGACAAATACCCGGAAATGGACGAGCTGACGATATTAAGGAGGAAATACAGAGTCAGGACGAGGGAATTCCTCACAGCCTACTTTTGCAGATACTACCCGATGGACATGTTCAACTTCAGGAGCATGTTCCTTTCAGGCAGGTATGAGATGTTCAACAAGGGCATCGACTTGTTCATAGACGCTCTTGGAAGACTGAACGAAAAGATGAAGCAGAGCAAAACAGAGAAGAATGTTATTGCATTCATTTTCGTGCCAACCCAAACCAGAGGAGAGAAGATGGAGATACTGAAAAACACGTCGCTGCTTGAAGAAATGTACGAGCACATTGACGAGATACTGCCCGAGGTCAGGGAGAAGATAATCAAAGACATGACTAAGGGCGAGATTCCCAAAGAAGTCCTTTCCGAAGAGACACTCGGAATATTCAGAAAATTGATAGCGCATTTCATCGGAAAGAGGGGCGAGACCCCGCCTTTAAGCGCCTTTGAACTGGCCTATCCTGAAGACGACGATGGCGTAATAAAGGCCTTGAAGAAGAACAACCTGCTCAACCGCGAGGAAGACAAAGTCAAGGTCATATTCTATCCGGCTTACCTTTCTGCTGCAGACAGGCTTATTGCATTGGACTACGACCAGGCTGCGATGACCTGCGACGTTGGAGTGTTTCCGTCATACTACGAGCCTTGGGGTTACACCCCACTGGAGTCTGCGGCAATGGGTAGTCTTGCGGTGACAACCGACTTGGCTGGCTTCGGTAGGTTCATACAAGGCAAAGGAGAAGGCATCTATGTGTTAACGAGGGAAAACAGAAGCTGGGACGACATGGTCAAAGACTTGACAGAAAAACTGTATCAAATAGTCAACCTCTCCCAAAGAGAGCTTATGGACTATCGCATGAGCGCCAAAAAAATGTCCCTTCTGGCAGACTGGAAAAATCTAGCTAAAAATTATATACAGGCGCACGACATGGCGCTGGAAAAAATGAAGAGGAAGTCGAAATAATTCTAAAAAATGTTGATTGCACTGCTATAAGTTCTCATCAGTTCAGCTGAGTTCATTGCGTGCGCGATACAGCCTCCTGGAGTATGCGGGTAGTCTCCGTCAAACAGTTCGCTTACACTGCCTATGCCTGCTTCCCTGAGGTTTTTCTTGAGGAATTCTTTTACAAACTCCAAGGCTTTTTTTCTGCTTTCTTGCATGTTGTATCTCATGCATGCCCGGAAATACGGTCCAGCCAGCCACGGCCAGACTGCGCCGCAGTAGTGCGTTTTGTCCCTCGTTTCACTGCACTGGCCGACATATTTTGGGTGACCCTTAGGCAGAGTCCTCAAGCCCATGGGGGTAAGCAATTCGCCTTCAGCCAACCGCAAGATGCTCTTACACTCCTCAAAATGCATGACATTATAATCCAAAGACAATACAATCAGCTGGTTGGGCCTGAAGCTGTCGTCTCCAAGACAATCCCTCAAATAACTGCCATTCCAAAAGTTTTTCATGAAATTCTGCTCAAACTTCTTTACCAGATAGTTCACATTCAGGCTGTCGTTAAGCAAAACGCTGAAATTTTCCATCACCTTCAAGGCGTTATACCACAAACCCTGTATTTCAACCGCACTGTTCCTCTCCAAAGACTCCATCCAAGTGCCGGACACATTCTGCAATAAGCCGTTTCTCTCAAAACTCTTATAGTGCTCCAACGCACTCTTCAAGTCATGCCAGTAAGCCCATACAAACTTGCTGAAACGCTCATCTCCAACGCATTTTCTGTATTCATGCAGACTGGCAATCAGCCACAATGTAGTGTCAACACTGTCATACTGCGGGACGCCGTCCACAAACTCCGAGGGAATCAAACCCTTCTGCATTTTGTTCAAAAAGTTTTCAAAAATCTTCTCTGCCAAATCAAACCTCTTGTTGGCCAAAGTCAGTCCAGGAATCGATATCATCGCATCCCTGCCCCGCTGGCCTAGACAAGGATAGCCTGCAACAACAGCTTTCTTGCCCAAGTAATCTACTATAAACGAGTCGCAGGAAGCCGTAAAAGCAATCAAATCATCTCCAAGGCTGCTGCTCAACAGTTTTTGCCTTCTTTCATGACCCCTAGACTCGGAAATTTCCTTGAAGACTCTGACAGCCTCCTCCTCGCTGCCATAGCCCAGTGCAAGCAAACTTGCATTAACCTTCTCCTTGGGACCAACATTCAGGGTGAATA
>VGJA01000186.1 GCA_016867655.1 Candidatus Altarchaeales archaeon
TAAATCGCAGTGGGTTTTGCTTCATTTGTATGGAATGCAGTGTAATGCTGAAGGAGGGACTGTCGACAGGCAGGCCAAGCAGGAGGTCGTGGTTCAAAAGGCTGCCATGTTTGTCGCAGGCAGGCTTGATGACATACAAAGTAAGTCAGGAGAGAGATTTGATTTTGCAGACACTCTGGCGAGAATACTTGCCAGCGCTTCAGGCGGCAAGGATGTTCTCGCTGCAATAGCTAGAGATGAGAAGGTTGTCATACCAAATGCTACAGAGTTCATAAGAGAGGGGGTTACAGCAGGGCTTGCAGGCAGGGAATCTAGTAATGTTAATGTTGGTTTGGCTTTCGCCAAGATGCTCCAGCAGAGGTCTTTGGCTGAGGAAGCTCCGAAGCCTTCGTGGAATATTTTATTGTCTATGGCTGAGCTCCAGCGTAGGGCTGAAAACCTTCAGATTACAAAGAAACCTTCAGATGATGAAATAACTGAAATAGCTGGCAGATTTATCACCGCACGGCTTGATGACATACAAAGTAAGTCAGGAGAGAGATTTGATTTTGCAGAGGCTTTAGCTAGAATGCTTGCTATCACTCCAAACGGCAACCGTGTTCTCACTGCAATGTCCAACTACCAGTTGAGGCGTGGAGTGGGAGGGAAAAAGGAGTTGCCCAGGAGAACTGATGTGCCTGAAGTTAAGAAGGGTGTTTGATGTTTGTGTGTGATTATGACTAGAAAGGTTGTTGTTGCGAGGGAGCGTGGTAGTCCCAGAGAGGAGTTGAGGCGTATTGAAGGTGAGGAGGCCAGGCAGGAAGAAGAGCGTTTGGAGCGGCTTTGTCCTCCGCTTAGGAGTGCAAAGGTTCTCGGCTCTGATGGAAAAGTTGTGAGCGATTTTTTGGGTGGCGGCGGGGATTTACGTGATTTTTTTGAAGCGCTCTACCTTGGTAATCCTTTGTTGAAGGGTTGGGTTAGGGATGTTGATAGAAAGCATTTTTCAGAGGAAACCGGCTTTAGAGAAGACATGTATCGGAGGGAGTCTAGGGGATACAGCCAGCAGAGGGCTGAAAGATTCTGCAGTGAGCACGGCTTTCAGGATGTGAAGTCTTATGGCAGGTTCATCTCCTTGGGTTACTCTCATGAAATGCCTGCTGCAGGTGGACTGGCGTTGCAGCGTGTGTTTTTTGCTTGTTTGGCCGATCCCCTGTTCAGAGAACTCCAGCACTTCAGGAACCGAGACGAGGCGCTGAAAAACTTCTCGTCCATAGTGGACGAAATTCCAGGCGAAATGAGGGTCAGCTTGTTTTTGCGGTTGTCTGAACACCCGAATGCTTTAAGAAACCTACTTGGCATAAACCACTTTGATCAAAATGGTTTGAAGGACTTTTTCACCAGGTTTACCCGGAATCCGGCTTGTTTTGATGGAATAGTTCGAAGATAACCTTAACCCAGCCTATGTTCTGTTGATTTGGCGTGTTTTTCAGCCCTTCTGTTTCCGCTAGAGTGATTATTGTAGTGCCTAACTTTTTCGTTTTTCCCCAGGGTTTTTTGTGCACCTCCGCCAGGTGCACAAAAAAGGCTGTTGTAGTGCCTAACTCTCAGAGACTACAAGGGGACTAGCGTTCGTCTTGTTTTTAAGTCATCTTTTCCTCTTATTTAACTGCGATGAAGACTGTTATACAAGTCCACAAGGAGGGCAAGTATTACGTTGCAGTTGACTTGCTGACTAATGTGGCTGACCAGGGTCTGACAGAGAAAAGTGCCGTCAAAAATTTGAAGAAGGGGCTTGAAGGGCACTACAGGGTTCTGCTTGAGCTTGCGGCTAAGCAAAAACACAAGACTTCTTTCTTGGACATCGGGGTGGAGAGATATGTCAAAGCTTCCCGCTCTGCCAGCTAGAAGCGTGGTTAAGGTTCTCCACGAGTTCGGCTTTAAACCTGTCAGGCAGACTGGAAGCCACATCCACCTTTGGAGTGAGGGGCAGAGGAAACTTGTGACAGTTCCGAATCACCGTGAGTTGGCCAGGGGGACACTTTTGGCGATACTAAAACAAGCTGGGTTGGCTAGAAAGGTGTTTATTAGGGGATTGAGGAGATGAGTTTCAGTCGACTCCATATGCACTAGTCTCTCTACTATAACCTCCATTCTATTGATTTTTTGTGCTTCTTGAGTTTTTCTGTTTCTGCCAGGGTCATTATTGTAGTGCCTAACTTTTTTATTCCAACTTCGCTAACCTTCTGCACGCTGCAGGCTTTCAAAAAGTCTCTCACCCCCAAGGGAGAGCTAAACCTTGCAGCC
>VGJA01000187.1 GCA_016867655.1 Candidatus Altarchaeales archaeon
CTTGGTCAGAAACTACCAGTGGTATCTAGACCACTACGCCGAGTTCAGCGGAAACACCGGGGTGACACACCGAGTCCCATGGAAGCAGGGCATCCTTGGCGTTGTGAAGTGGTTCTTCAAGTGGCTGTTCTAAAAACTACACCTTAGTTATCAAGAAATACATTGCTATAAAGCTTGTTATCAGCCAAAGTATCAACCCAGCGAGCATCTGCTTGTCATAGAAGACGTAGTGCGTTTTCCTGGCCGCCTCATGGTTTATAGAAATCAGATAGAGATAGCGGAATACCATAAAAGAAACCGCAGGTATGGTTACCATCATGTAAGGATATGGCTCTTGGTGGACGAAGAAAGTGTATAAACTGTAGTTCAGCAGCAATACTGCCGTTATGACCAGAATCATCATGTCCAACAGCTTTTGGTTGTAGATTGAGTAGACCTTCCTGTGTTTCATCACCTCCTGGCCTAGCATGCCTAAGTCTGCCTTCCGTTTTCCTACTGCCAGAAACAGTGACATGAAGAACACTGTTGTAATCAGCCACGGGCTTGTGTAAACGTTTATCAACACCGCTCCAGACACCGCCCTTATGAGAAAGTTCAACGCGATTATGTGTATGTCTATCATCGCCATGTGCCTGAACCAAATGTTGTAGAGCATTGACGAAACCCATAGGGCTATGGGAAACAGCATGAACTTGGGGGAAAGCTTGTAGGCGATTGCTATGGAAAGCACCGCCAGTATGACACTGACTGCGAGACCCACCCTAACGCTTATCCTCCCAGACGCTATGGGCCTTTTCCTTTTTTCCGGATGCTCTTTGTCCTCGCTCAGGTCAAAGATATCGTTTATTATGTAATACGACGAGGAGATGAGGCAGAGGCTTACAAAACCAAGTATCGTCATCAGAAGCAACTCTGGGTTGAACAAATTTTTGGTGAAAAACAATGCAAGGAATATGACTAGGTTTTTATACCACTGCTGCACCCTCAAAAGCTTTATTATACTGCGCATTTTGTATATACTTAAGCTACAGTAATTAAATTATACCCAACAATGGCAAAAGTCTCTGTAATAATACCTGCCTTCAACGAGGAGAAGGCGGTTGGAATGGTAGTTGAGGAAGTCCAGGAAGTGCTGAAAGGCATTGACTTCGAGGTCATTGTTGTTGACGACGGCTCAACAGACAAAACCTTTGAGACAGCGAAAAAGTGCGGAGTCAAGGTTGTAAAACACGGCTCGAACAAAGGGAAGGTCGCTGCGATACGCACTGGAATAGCCAACTCAACAGGCAACTTGATTGTTCTCACAGACGCAGACTACACTTACCCTGCAGCATACATACCGCAGTTTGTGGAAATCCTGAACGAAGGGGCCGACCTTGTTTTGGGCTCCAGGGTGAAAAAAGGTTTGGGCAACATTCCCTTGTTCAACCGTATTGGAAACATACTTTTTTCGATGATGATAAGCTACATCGGCTGCGTTCACATAACAGACGGACAAACAGGCTACCGCGCTTTCAGGAAAAAAGACTTTGAGAAGCTGGATGTCGATGCCCGCGGTTTGGAGTTTGAAACCAAGATGACTGTCAAGGCCGCAAAAAACGGCTACAATGTGGTTGAAGTCCCGGTTGAATACCGCCCAAGGATTGGGAAATCTAAGTTGAACCCGCTTTTGGACGGCTACCGCATGGTGAAGTCTTTGTTTTCCATACTGCTTTCTGAGACTTCTTTCATAACCAAAACCTTTTTGATTCCAACGCCGTTGTTCTTCTTGGTCGGCTTGGGTTTTGGAGTCATTTCGCTGTTTGAGAAGATGGAATATGGTGTGTTGGAGCATCAGTATTACCCTCTGCTAGCTGTATTCATGATATTGTTTTCAATGCAGCTGTTTTCCCTAGGGCTTGTGGTTGACTTTCTGACCAAAAAACTGGACCGGATAGATGAGAAGCTTAGAAGAAAGCCTTAGAGTGGGGCAACCGTTATTTTTATTCTATCCTGCAATACTTTATTGATGAACAAAGACATCAGGCATGCAGGCAAGACAGTGCTGGAGAAGGCCAAGTCAACCAAAGACATTCCGGTGCCAAAGGACATCATAGCGCAGGTCATCGGCCAGGACAGTGCTGTCAGAAAAGTGCGCCTTGCAGTAGAGCAGAGAAGGCACCTTCTACTAGTAGGCCCTCCAGGAATAGGAAAGTCTATGCTGGCGCAGGCTCTGGCGTTGCACATACCCCAACCTTCCCAAGAAATCTATGTCCTG
>VGJA01000188.1 GCA_016867655.1 Candidatus Altarchaeales archaeon
TTTTAGTTTCAACAGCCATGCGATGAAGTTTGCAAGCAAATGCAGTGGCACGGTTATTATGACCACAATGGCAAAGTAGTCTAGGTTTATTGGGACTGTAAGCCATGCGAAAAAGAATGCGCCGAATATGTAGTCCAGTTGGTCTAACAGTGGCGCTGGCTGTCCGCTTTCAATTCCCATACGTCTTTTGAAAAAACTTTTGACTGCATCGCCCAGCATCGCCCCAAAGCCCAGTAGGAATGCCAGTTTTACTGACATTTCCGGCAGGCTTAGGGTTCCGCTTAAATCCAGCTGGCCTGAAAAAAACGCTGCTGCCTGCAGGTGGTATTTCTGCTGCAAGAAGCCGGTGAGCAATGCAGCCAATACTCCAAAAAACAACCCGCGCCAAGTTTTGTTTGGGCCGAAAATCCTCAACCCACGCCACTTCAAGCCAAAGTCCATTGGATAAGAAAACTTTTCGAGATAGCGGATGTGCGCAACATCATTTGCAATAGAATTCGCCATGTAAGCTGGAAGGATAAACCACAATGACTCCAAAATCAGGGAAACAGCTTCAGCGCTAAGCATGGTAGATATTTTCGTTTAAGTTAAATAAAACTCTAGAGGCCTAGAATTCCAGCCCTCGTGCTTTAATATTCTGAAGTGCTAGTATGGTTATATGAATGCCCAGCGTCCTTTAGAACATACTGCAGATGCCAGTGGTGGGCCTACCTCTAAAGTGGATATGCCGGGGCTGAAGTCTCCTAAACTTGAGTATAAGGAGGGCGACACAACATTCAACCCCAATACGCAGTTGGGAAAGATTATTGCGCCAGTTGTGGAGAATCTTGCTAGATTAAAATCAGAAGAACAGACGTTCACATACCATACATTCAAGACGGTTTACGAGTCGCTCAAAGATGCGGAATTGTCTGGAGTGGAGTTGACTGAAGAAGACAGGCGGTTTCTCGTGAAAACGCGCGTTGGAGAGCTTTTGAGGAGGGTGATTCTGCACGGCATAGTCGCCCAAAGGGTTGACAGGGAGATTAAGACAGAAACCAATGAGGAAAGGGAAATTAAGGCTGCCATTCTCACTCCGCTGTATGGCGCACGCTGGTCAAAATGGGTTACCAACCCTGAAGTGCTACCGCAGATACTTAAGGAACACAAAGATGAGGGTGTTTTCGTTCACATTGAAGAGGCTGTTAGGCCATTGACCGGAAGATTGGAGGCGCCAAGGGAGACTGCTGCCGCGCGCGCTGCAATGGAGGAGGAAATTGCAATTAAAGTGGTGTTAAAAGACGGTGAGGTATTTGATACGGCACTACAAAAAGATTGTAACTTTGCAAACCTTGCTCTAGGCAATGCTCTGAAGATAGCAGAAAACTTTGTGGACAGCAACGACGTCGAAAAACTTAAGAGGGAGTATGATGAAGGAGAGGGTGTGTTCTACTCCGAGCCGGTTCACGCCTTCAGCGTTGACGTGGACTTACTTGCACTTATGAGCGGCGCCGAGAAGGCATTCACTGCGAAAGGAAGGGAAAAGGTGTTGCTTCCGCGTGAAGCCTCAATCATGGTTGTGGAAGACAATATAATTCACAGAAACTTTTTTATGCCGCTGGATTGTGTGGAAAATCTCAAGAGGTATGCCCCGCATCAAAGTGATGCCACAACATCTCTTGGAGAGGGACATGGCTACTATAAGAGTGCAGAACGTGCGCTTGAAGTCATAGACAAGCACGTTGCGCAAGGCGGCAAGCCGCCTGACATTCTTGTCACCGACATCGAACTTGCAGGCAATATGACAGGTCTTGAACTCGTCAGAAGGATAAAGGAAAAATACCCTAAAGTTGAGATTATGGTAATTTACTCCAGCAACATCAGGTTGTATAAAGACAGGATAGACGAGCTTGAAAACCCCAAAGAAGGCGAGCCAGTAATCCAAAAGTCCTATGACAAACGCGGTTTTGACCCATTCAAGTTTCTAGATTTTATAACGGAGAAGTTAAAGGAAGGCATGCAAGCGAAAGATTAAAATTCAACAGAGCTTATTGCAATCAAAACAAATTGGTGGAGATGATAAAAGAGAAAGGAGCTGAGAGTTGTCCTCAGGAAGGGCAGAAGAAGAAGGCCGAGGAGGTTTATCCCTGGGAGAGACCATACACCGTTAAGCCACAGCATGACGTTTTGGCGATAATCAGGGAGGGCTTGGGCAGAAGTGTTGATATTCGCCCGGTTATAACACCTGTATCTCTTCCCCCAGTTAT
>VGJA01000189.1 GCA_016867655.1 Candidatus Altarchaeales archaeon
TGAGGGTTGACTGATCCCCGAAGGGGAGAAGGTTGACTGATCCCCAAAGGGGAGAAGGTTGACTGATCCCCAAAGGGGAGAAGGAAATACCTGAAAGGTGAAATACCTGAAAGGTGAAATACCCAAAGGGTGGGGAAAACCCGGAAACCCGTGAAAACCCGTGAAAACTTGGAAACCCGTGAAAACCGAACTACCTTCCTTCCTTCTTCTTTATTTTGTCCTTGAAGATGGTGTCCAAAGTTTCAAGCAGGGCTTCTTTGGAACCAATGTTCTCAATCTTTATGTCAGCGTGCATGGCAATCTCGTCAATCAATTTTTCAGTCGGCTTGTCTTCATTGGCCTTGAATTCCTCAAAAGAAATCTTTGACTCCCCTCTTGTAGCCCTGGAGATGGTGCGTTCATACCTGACTTCAAGGGGCGCTGTGATAGACACAACCAAACTGTTTCCAAAGCTCTTGACCATGTTGAACTCGTTCCAATAGCGGATTCCGTCCACAACAACCAAACTGCTTTTGTCTCTGGCAATCTCCTGCTTGAGCACTTCAGACAAAACAGTGTCGCCGAAAATCTGCCTTAAACTAAAGCCCAAGGCCTGTAAGTTCTCGCGCGTGTTCGGCTTGTTCAACTTCAGGAGGATATCGCTCAAAACATCGCTGAAACGGTAAACCTTCGCGTCATATCTCCTGCACAAATAGTCAGACACAACGCCCTTGCCAGAAGCAATCTTGCCTACAAGACCAACAACCAAAGCCATTGCTGCGATATCAATTTAGAAGCAGGGGATAAAACTAGATTTTCACGTGCTTTATTTCAATGCCTGCGTTTTTCAGTATTTCCAGTCCTTCTTTGTCGGTATAAGTTCCAGAGCAGACTATTTTTTTTATGCCTGAGTTGACTATCAGCCTCGCGCATATTTTGCAGGGAAATCCGTTCAGATACATGATGCATTCTTTAGCTAATCTTCCAGCTTGAATCAAAGCGTTCTGCTCGGCATGCACTGCAGGACAAACCTCGTGGCCAGTGCCAGAAGGAATATTCATCTTGTCTTTAATGCAGCCGATTTCCTCGCAGTGAGGGGCTCCTCTCACAACTCCGTTATAACCAGTGGAAACAATCTCGTGCTTGTCGTTCACGACAATCGCTCCAAACTGCCGCTGGCTTTTGATGCAAGTGCTCCTCCTGCCAACGTCCTCAGCAATCTTTGCAAAATACTCATCCCAAGAAGGCCTACTCATTTTGAGGATACACACTTGGATTCAGGAATTAAAAATAGTTCTCAGTTTTCAGTGACTTACCGATGATAGCTTGGTCTCTCAGAACAGCGTCGTTCCATTTGTTGGCTTCCTGGAGTTCTGCCACTGCTTTAGGAGTTAGCATGCCAAACCTGTCATGCTCTGGTTCGGGTATTCTTCTGAATGGTCTGGGTGTTTTTGTTTCCAGTATCATTTTGTGTATTAATGTGTTTTTCAAGGTAAAAACTCTTTCTTTTCACTGAAATCGCACTCTATTGACTCATTTTTCCTCTTTTATGCTTATTTTTCGGTGTTTTTTTATCTCTCACATTTTTTGTGTGGAAAAAACATTAAATATTAACTAAAGTATATACAATTTAATTGTTATATTTTAACGAAATAAATCAATAGATTATTATCTAAAATATCTATTTTTATGTGCGAAATATTTTATTTCCTAGTGGAAAAATCCCACAACGAAGAAAAATTTTTCATCCCTTGTATTTTTTCGAACACTTCGAGTGCATTTTCCTCTCGTTTATGACCACCATATCTTTTTCTATGACACCCCTGCAAATCGCACAGCGCGGGCTTATTATAGAATCAAGATACTGCTCAACAACCTGCTTGTCAAAAGTGGTTGCAGTGCCTTCTTTGACCTTCTGCAGCACGAAATTAAGCTTCTCAAGGTCTTTAGGCGTCAGCTCCATGGTAATATATATACTTTAGTATATAAATATCTGAAATCCTGGATTAAAGCCAGGATAAGATGTATCGTATATCAAAGTGATGTGGAGTAGGGTTTACTGATGGCGAGGGCATGCCCAAACAACACTTACTTTGAATTTTCAAGCCATTTCTAGGAAAAAACAGCACACAGCGAATCTATTTTCACATATAGCGGTTTTTTGGAGAACATATCTACTATAGTATACACATATCTCATTTTAACCCAACATCAGAATAGTATGGAAATAGGCTTCTGTGTGTTGTTTACCCCACCCCAAACAGG
>VGJA01000190.1 GCA_016867655.1 Candidatus Altarchaeales archaeon
CGTCACAGGCGGGAGCATGGGCGGCTCGCAAGTATTGGAGTGGACGAAAAGCTATCCTGAATCAGTGCACCTGGCGATAGCAGTCGCAACCGCAGCCAAGCAATATCCCCTCGGAATAGTCTTCCATGACTTGGGAAGAAAGGCGATACTCAACGATCCAGGATGGCAAAACGGCAACTACTACAACAACGGACAGCCTGAGAAGGGGCTTTCTCTTGCAAGGCAGATAGGCCACGTCACATACCTAAGCCGGGAGACTCTTGAAAGAAAGTTCGGAAGGAAGAGGAGGAAGAAAAGGAAGAACGGGAAATTCAGTCTGGATTTTGAAGTGCAGAATTACTTCAACTACAAGGGCGAAAGCTTCGTGAGAAGGTTCGACGCAAACAGCTACCTTTACATCACAAATGCGATAGACCAGTTTGACTTGACTCAGGGAGGGAGGAAGAATCTGAAGGACGTGTTTAAAAACATAAAGGCCAAATTTTTGCTGGTGTCTTTTACTTCAGACTGGCTTTACCCGCCTGAACAGGTTGAAGAAATCTACTCCGCTTTGGCTGAAGCAGGAGTTCCGGCAGTGTACAAGAAACTGGATTTGCCCTACGGCCACGACGCATTCCTGGTGTACAACAACACTCTGGGCAACGCGCTGGTGAACTTCATCAGCGAAGAATCTGAAAAATACTTCAAGGCTGAAAGCCGGTTTCCAACAGGTTACCAGATAACTTAAATAAACCGGCATTGAATAGTAAGTGAAGATGGCTAAGCGGAAGATTGTTGAGATTATTGAGGAAAAATGCAACGGCTGCGGCTTGTGCATACCCAATTGTCCTGAAGGCGCGCTCCAGATTATTGACGGGAAAGCCAGGCTGGTGAGCGACTTGTTTTGCGACGGCTTGGGAGCCTGCCTGGGGCATTGTCCGCAGGGGGCGATTAAGGTGATTGAAAGAGAGGCCGAACCTTACAGTGAAAGAAAGGTGATGGCTAACATAGTCAAGCAAGGCAGGAACGTGGTTAAAGCGCACTTGAAGCATTTGAAGGATCACAATGAAACAGGATTTCTGAACGAGGCTGTTGACTACTTGAGGGAAAAGAAGATTGACATTCCGTTTCCTGGAGAGGAAGATATTTCAAAGAAGAACAGGGAGACTCCTTGCAGTTGCCCGGGCTCCAGAATGATGGATTTTTCCGCGGAAGAGAGTGAAGGTTCTGAAGAAGACGTTAAGGAATCTTACTTGAAGCAGTGGCCTGTTCAGCTGCATTTGGTTTCTCCGACAGCCCCTTACTTTCAAAGCAAGGACGTCCTTCTGGCTGCAGACTGCGTTGCCTACGCTCTGGGAGACTTTCACAAAAACTTTTTGAAAGGAAAGGGGGTGGCGATAGCCTGCCCGAAACTCGACAGCGAACAAGAGATTTACGTTGAAAAAATCAAAGCAATGATTGACGAAGCCAGGATAAACACTCTAACAGTGGCGATAATGGAAGTGCCCTGCTGCCGAGGACTGTTGGAAATAGCTAAAAAAGCCGTAAAACAAGCTAAACGAAAGATACCTGTAAAATCCGTTGTGGTAGGTATCAAAGGGAAGATACTGAATGAAGAATGGGTGAACGTGTAATCAATCCTTAGAACGCGCTTTAGTGCAGCAATCGCAAATAATGCTTGAAATCTTATTATCACCTGAAGCCTCCAGCAAGCCGTCAGCAGCATTCTCAATCAACTTCTTAAACTTGGAAGGAAGAGAAGAACCACGCTTCTTATGCAAATACTGAGAAACCGCAGCAGGAGTAAGGCCTAATTTTTCTGCAGCATCCTTCTGACTAAGACCACGCTCGACCAACTCCCTAGCCAACTCCGCCCTAATCTGCGGAAGAACATACCACAAAGCATGCTCACACGGCAACTTCACAAGTAGATATTAACAATAGTTAACTAAAAAAACACGTATGACTACAGAATGCGGAATTTGTAGTCATACACCCTTGTCTAGTCGGTAGGTGTTGGGGTATTTATTAACCAAAGTTATATATATTAGTAACTTAGGTTAATCGTTAAAAATGACCAACATACCACTAGCATTAAGGTTGAAGAAACAAGCCCACAAAAAAGTGGCTGAAGCACAGGACATAATCGTCAGGGAACTTTACAACGTCTTTGACAACGCAGTGCTGCACGGAGGCACAGCAATCTGGCGCTGTTACCAGGGAAACCGGTTTTCAGAAGATG
>VGJA01000191.1 GCA_016867655.1 Candidatus Altarchaeales archaeon
CCATACCAAGCAGGCAACGAGCTTTTAACGCCATCATCCCCGGAACTCGCCTTAATAAAGTCCTTGAAGGTTATAGACCTCTCCTTCCCGGTCTTGAGCGCTTCCTTCCAAGGCACAGTCGCTGCAGCATCCACAAGAGCCTTCAAGTCCGCGCTAGAATAACTGTCAGTCATCCTTGCAATCCGCCCCACCCTAAGTCCAGGAACAACTGGACGGTTCCTCAAATTCAGCTCTATCACAGTCTTCCTGGTCTTCCTGTCAGGCTCCGAAAAGTAAACAGTCCTGGAAAAACGGCCGGCCCTCCTCAAAGCAGCGTCAACATCCCAAGGAGCGTTGGTAGCGCCGACAATCAAAACACCCTCATTGCTGTAGTCAACACCATCCAACTCAGTCAAAAACTGGTTGATACTCCTCTTCTCAAAACTCTGGTCCATGCCCTCACGCTTTCCGGCAATACCGTCCAACTCGTCAAAGAACAATATGCATGGCTTGTTCTGCCTAGCAGTCTCAAAAGCATTATGCAAATTCTTCTCAGTGTTTCCAGCATACATGTCCACTATGTCAGACATCTTAACGCTGATGAAAGAAGCCTGGCATTCTCCAGCAGCGGCCTTAGCAATAAACGTCTTACCCGTCCCAGGCGGTCCGTAGAAAATAACGCCTCCCCCAGCTTCCTTTCCATACCTTTTGGCCAAAGCCGGGTCCTTGAGCGGGTAAACGATATACTCAAAAATCTTTTCCTTAATCTTCTCCAAACCAGCAACGTCTTTGAAACCCATCTTGGGTTTTTCCATGACCTTAAACTTGGTCAAAGCACCCTGTTCGCCCTCACCGCCCGCGCCAGGAGTCACACTCTGCGGCGCGCCAGCAGCGGGATAGCCTCCAGGCACAACGCCACCTGAAGCAATGCTCGCTCTCTTGCTTTCAGCCACCTTACGCTGGCTGTCAGCCTTGCTGTAACTTGGGTCAACCTGCAAAGCCCGGTTGTACTCGTTTATCGCCTGCGTGTAGTCCTGCTTGTATTCATAAACCAAACCCCTAGTATAATATGCCTCAGCCAGATTCGGATTCAACTCAATAACCTTGTTCAAATCCTCAATAGCCTTGTCATACAAACCCTTCCTGGTGTAAGCAAGCCCGCGGTTAAAGAACGTCTCCAGCAAGTCAGGCCTAATCTCCAAAGCCTTGTTATAATGCTCAATAGCCTTGTCAAACTCCCCAATCTTATAGTAATCATTACCCAAATTGTGGTACTCGTGCTCCAAACTCAAGCCTTCGTCAAAATCGCTGTAGGCGTCTTCAGTCATAGTCTTTAGAATATTATGAAACGAAACTTAATAACCCTTACGCCTAGTCGCCCAAAACCTGCACTACGACATTTCTTTCTCTCTGGCTGGTGTCAAATTCCATGAACACAATCTGTTGCCAAGTTCCTAAAACAAGCTTTTTACTCCTGAAAGGAACCGTAAGGCTTGGCCCTATTAAAGTGGACTTAACATGGCTTCTCCCATTGTCGTCATGCCAAGTCTTATGGTGCTCATAGTCAACGCCAGCGGGAGCAATCTTCTCCAAAGCGCGAGGAACGTCCTTCAAAAGCCCTGGCTCAAACTCCACAGTACTGATCGCTCCAGTAGAACCAGGACAAAAAACAACGGCAATGCCGTCCTTCAACTTCGACTCGGAAACAATGTCAGCAACATATTCAGTTATGTCAAACATGCCATCAGTCTCAGTTTTAATCCTGAAATCCCTGGAAAAGACAGCCATTTTACTTCAGTATGTATGCTTGCGTGTTGTTTGTTTTAGTCTCAATTATTTTTCCTTCAAATTGGCTTAGGGCTTTTTTTATTTTCTTAGTGTCTCCTCTTGTCAGTGCAATCACTGCAGGGCCTTTTCCGCTTAATACTGCCGCAATTGCGCCGGCCTTCAAAGCCTCCATCTGTATTTCCGGGCTGTAGTTTAAGGCGATTGCATGCAAGAAGCCGTTTAAGGTCATCGCTGTGTATATTTCTCCTTTCATTGCCATCTCCCAGGCCGCCTGCACGCTGTTTTTTATCAGACCAATTTTCGACAAATCCACCTTGGTGGTGTAGACTTTTTTGCTTGGAATCAGTATTACAGCATTCAAAGACTCAACGTCACCACTTCTAAGAATCTTCCTCTCTCTGTTGTCTGTTACAGTATACCCTCCGAAATATGAAGCAGTCGCGTCA
>VGJA01000192.1 GCA_016867655.1 Candidatus Altarchaeales archaeon
CTTCCCCTGCGCCACAGATCCATCAAACCAATCCGTCTGCTTCAAGAAACATAAAGCAAGCTATGTCTGCTGCACTTCATTGAGGACCATTGTGCTCGGCGGCGAGCTACAAAAATTCTGCGAAAAAACAATGATGGAAAAAAAGCCGGATATTGAATACAACGGAGGAGAAGGCATATGGGGTAGGTGCTGGGCAATCTGACGTTGGTCTTTTTGACAAACGGGAAGACGTGTGAACAGTTGCCAGGCAATCTAACTTTAATCTTTTGTCATGGAGAACGCATGTGGTGCAGCTGCCAGACAATCTGACTTTAATCTTTTGACATTGGAAAACGCATGTGGACAAGTGCCTGACAATCTGATTTCAACTATTGCCTTGTCTTTTTATACCAGCTCACAAGCCTCTTCACGCCTTCCTCAATACCCACTTTAGGCTGGTAGTTCAAAAGCCTGCCTGCCTTGCTGATGTCTGCAAAAGTCAAAGGCACGTCACCAAGCTGAACAGGCTTCCTCTCGATTATTGCCTTCCTGCCGACCTCTCTTTCAACCAAAGATATGAGATAGTTCAGTTCAACAGCCCTTGAATCCCCAAGATTTATTATCTCATACTTGAACTCCTTTTTCGAGGCCTCAACTATGCCGTCAACTATGTCTGTGATGTAAGTATAGTCCCTTTTGGACGAGCCGTCGCCATACATCTCTATCGGCCTGCCTTCTGAAATCAGTTTGGTAAACTTGTATGGAGCCATGTCCGGCCTGCCCCTCGGGCCATAGACTGTGAAAAACCTGAGGCAAGTAGTGTTTATACCATACAGGTGGCTGAAAGCATGGCAGTACAATTCTCCAGCCGCTTTTGACGCAGCGTAAGGCGAAATTGGCTTGTCTACTTTGTCTTCTTCGCTGAACGGCACCTTCTTGTTCAACCCATAGACGCTTGAGCTTGAGCCGAATATGAAATGCTTTACATTGTTTTTTCTCGAAGCTTCCAAAAGATTGAGCGTTCCAGAGACGTTTACATCCAAGTAGAGGAGGGGGTTTTCTATTGAATACCTAACTCCTGCCTGCGCGCCGAGATGAATGACCCTGCGAATATCGTATTTGTCGAAGACTTTGGCTATGTCCTTGTCTCTAAAGTCTTTCGTGAGTAGAGTGAATTTTTTGTTCTGCAGGCAGTCTTTGATGTTTTCTTGTTTGTATTTCGGGTTGTAGTAGTCGTTGAAATTGTCCATGCAAACAACCTCGCTGCCTTCCTTCAGCAAGGCCTCGCAAAGGTGGCCCCCTATGAAGCCTGCGCCTCCTGTGACCAGAATTTTATTTCCCATCTTCCTTTTGTGTAAGTACTGAGTAGGAGGATTAAACTTCTTCTGTTATCTTTTCCTTCAGGTACAACGACAGTGCGTGTTCTATTATCAAGTGCGCGTCCTCAATGCGCTGCATGTTGTCGCTCGGAACAATCAAACAGATATCACACAAGTCTTTCATCTTGCCGCCTTTAAAGCCGGTCAAGCCGATGGTCTTCGCCTTCTTCTTTCTGGCAAGCTTCAATGCATTCAAAACGTTTGGGGAATTGCCGCTACCGCTTATTCCAATCACCAAATCGCCCTCCTGCACATGGTTTTCCAGCTGCTCTGAAAAAATGTTGTCATAAGACGTGTCATTACCCCAAGCAGTCATCAAGGGGATGTTGTCTGACAGCGAGATAGCCCTAAAACGTTTCTTGCCCTCCACATTACAACCTTTCCCAAGATCACAAGCCATGTGTGACGCAGTCGAAGCGCTACCGCCGTTGCCCATAATGAAAACCTGACTGCCCCGCCTTCTGGCCTGCAAAAGCGCTTCAGCAATCTCCTCAAACTCTTCTCTCGACACCGAGTCAAGGCTGCCCTTCAACTCCTCCAAGTAACCGTCCAAATACGCTCCAGACTTCATTCTTAATCACTCCTCTGCAACGGAAAAATTTGGCACTTCTGAGAGATATGAGTTTAGGGTAATAAAAACGAGTTTTTATTCCACCATCTCCGCGGCTTCAAACAGGCTTCCAGCTGTCGGATATTCAGCGTTTTGCTCGTGGGATAGTAGTATTGTCCTGCAGCCCGCATTCTTGCCTGTTTCCATGTCCTTCAAGGAGTCTCCAATCACGTAGCTCTTGCTGAAGTCTATGTCAAAGTCTTTCTTGGCCTG
>VGJA01000193.1 GCA_016867655.1 Candidatus Altarchaeales archaeon
GCAAGTTTACTGGCCCGACAATACTTACATTATGCTTTCTCACAACCTCGCCCGCTTTTGTTAAAGCACAGTTTCCGCCCTGCTCCGCAGCAATGTCCACTATCACAGAACCATTTGGCATCAATTTGACCATGTCTTCTGTGATAAGGAGGGGGGCTTTTTTTCCAAACACCTGGGCTGTTGTTATCACTATATCAGTCTTTGGGAGCCTACCTCCTATCGCTTCCATCTCCTTTTTTATGAACTCCTCGCTCATCTCTTTCGCATAACCGCCTTTGGTTTCAGCATCCCCTGGAAGCTCCATTTCAACAAACTTTGCGCCAAGACTTTCAACCTGCTCTTTCACTGCCTGACGTGTGTCAAAAGCCTCCACCTTAGCTCCAAGGCGCTTTGCAGTGGCAATCGCCTGCAAGCCAGCAACGCCAGCGCCGATTACAAAGACGTTAGCTGGAAGGACTGTTCCCGCAGCAGTCATCAAAAGCGGGAAAAACTTGCCGAAATGCTCTGTGGAAATCAAAACAGCCTTGTATCCTGCTACTGTTGACATGGAGCTCAAAACGTCCATACTCTGCGCCCTCGTGATTCTGGGCACAAGCTCCAATGAGAATACCGTCATCTTTCTGGCTGCAAACTGTTTCACAAGCTCTTTGTCAGTCAAAACCCAGAACAAGCCTATTAAGGTGATGCCCTCTGGCATGAGATTTAACTCTTCTAAAGTTGGAGGGTGGATTTTAACTATCAAGTCAACGCTGTTGTAAAGCGTTTTGGCGTCTTTCACAACCCTGGCACCTGCCTTACTATATTGTTCGTCTGAAAAAGAAGCCGGCAAGCCGGCGTCTTTTTCAATATAAACCTCAAAGCCAGATTTTAGAAGGTCTCCCACCACAGCCGGAGTAATGGCAACCCGCGTCTCGCCTTGCCTGGTTTCGCTCGGTATTCCAATGCGCAATACTGTTTTTGATGGCATTCTGTTTGCGGAAAAATGTGCTTAAAGAATAAGAAACAGAGCATATAAATGGTATTCAAAAGTAAGGTTTAAACCGAGTTTTAAAGCACTTTGACAAATAGATAAGTGGTGGTGTTAAGGATGGCCAAGAAACTTTTTGTTCCCGGACCAGTGGATGTGAGCGAAGATGTTGCAGCCAAAATGGCTTCCCCGATGATTGGGCACAGAAGCAAAAGCTATGCTGACTTGCATGCGCGCACTGTTGAAAAGCTGAAAAAAGTGATGTATACCAGCAATAAGGTCTTCTTGGGCGCTTGCTCGGGCTCGGGCTGGATGGAAGCTGCTGTGATAAACTGCGTTGCCAAAAAGGCGTTGCATGTTGTCAACGGAGCCTTCAGCCAAAGGTGGTTTAAGATATCCAAGGCTTGGGGTAAGGAGGCTGAAGCGCTTGAAGTGCCCTTGGGCTCTGCTGTAAAGCCAGAGCAGGTTGAGGACAAGCTTAATTCAGGCGAGTATGACACTCTTTTTGTGACTCATAACGAGACTGCAACAGGCGCGATGACTCCATTGGAAGGATTCGGCAAGCTTTGCGCAGACAACAAGGTAGTATTCTGCGTTGATGCTGTCAGTAGCATGGCTGGCGTGAAGATTGAAGTGGACAAACTGGGCATAGATGTCCTTGTCACTGGAACGCAGAAGTGTTTTGGCGTTGCTCCAGGATTGGCGATGACTGCAGTAAGCGAGAAAGCTTTGGAGAAGTCCAAGACCATTCCCCACAGGGGGCTTTACTTTGACTTCCAGGATTATTTGAAGAAGGATGAGAAGAACAACACTCCCAGCACTCCTCCTATACCGCAGATTGTGGCACTGGACTACCAGTTGGACAAAATACTGAACAAAGAGGGTTTGGAGAACCGCTTCAAAAGGCACCGTGAGATGGCTGAATACACAAGAGAATGGGCCAAGAAGAACTGGGCGATGTTTACCGAAGACTGGTGTAGTTCAGACACCGTAACCTGCGTGAAAAACACTAGAAATGCTGACTTGGAGGATTTGAAAACAAAGCTGAGTGACAAGGGTTATGTTTTTGCCAACGGCTACGGCGACTTGAAGGGTAAAACCTTCAGGATAGCTCACATGGGAGATAGAACATTGGACGAGTTGAAGGCATATTTGCTTGCAATAGACCAAACCCTGGGAGTTTAGATGGATAAGATAGACTTCTTCAGAGAG
>VGJA01000194.1 GCA_016867655.1 Candidatus Altarchaeales archaeon
TGCAACAATTGCTTGCAGACATATATGACGAACTTAGAGGCGATTTTAAAGTACTGAAGGCGCCGTTCGGCTGGTACAAAAGCTTTGAACTAAAATGCAAAGGACATCCACTGAGTGAGTTAAGCAGGACGATACTTCCCGAAGGAACACAGGAGAAAGAAAAGAAAGGTGCAGAATCTGAAGCCCTGAAAAGCGAGGAAAAACTGAAGTCAAATTGGTTTATCATGACTCCAGACGGCAAACTACATGACGTAGGCTCTTTCGACTACAGCAAGCATGCAAACTTGAAAAAATTAAGCGTCTACGAGAAAACGAAAGACAGGACTGTAGACAAAATGCCGCCCCACATTGAACTGATGCGCAAGCTGGAATTGGTGGACTACGAACCTGGCAGCGACCCGGGAAACTTCCGTTATTACCCGAAAGGCAGGCTAATTAAAGCCCTGCTTGAGGAATACGTCACAAAAAACATCCTCGACTACGGAGGCTTGGAAGTTGAAACCCCGTTGATGTATGACTTTGAGCATCCAACTTTGGCTGAATACCTCAACCGTTTTCCAGCCAGACAATACACAGTAGAGTCTGAAGACAAAAAGTTCTTCCTAAGGTTTGCAGCCTGCTTCGGCCAGTTTTTGATGGCGCACGACGCCACCATAAGCTACAAAAATCTCCCACTGAGACTTTACGAGCTGGCTAGATACGCCTTCAGAAGGGAGAAATCCGGCGAACTTACTGGCTTGAGGCGTTTGAGGGCTTTCACAATGCCAGACGTCCACGCAATGTGCGGAAGCATGGAGCAGGCGATGGAGGAATACAAAAGAAGGCTTCAGCTTTGCATTCAAACAATAGAGGGAGTCGGACTGACATTGGACGACATAGAGCCTGCAGTAAGGGTTACAAAAGAATTCTACAGCCAAAACAAGGAATTCGTGCAAAACATAGTCAAGACTTTGAACAAACCGGCTTTGATTGAAATGTGGGATGAAAGAATATTCTACTTTGTGCTGAAATACGAGTTCAACTTCATCGACAGCCTGGACAAAGCCAGCTGCCTTTCGACAGACCAAATCGACGTTGAAAACGGAGAACGATATGCAATAGAATACACAGACAAAGAGGGGAAGAAAAAGAATCCGATAATACTCCACTGCTCGCCCTCGGGAGCGATAGAAAGAATAATCTACGCCCTGCTGGAAAAAGCAGCAATGGAAATGCAGGCAGGCAAAACTCCAATGCTGCCTCTGTGGCTATGCCCGACTCAAATTAGAGTCATACCGGTTTCTGAAGAATACCTCAAGCTGGCTGAAGAATCTGCAAACAGACTGGAAAAACAAAACATCAGAACAGACATAGACGACAGAAACGAAACCATAGGAAGTAAAATAAGGGATGCTGAAAAAGAGTGGATTCCCTACATAGCAGTAGTCGGCGAGAGAGAAAAAGCTTCAGGCAAAATGCAAGTCAGAATAAGAGAGACCAAAAAGCAGGAAGAAAAGAAGGTTGAAGAACTCGCGAAAGAAATAGCTGAAAAGACTGAAGGCAAGCCTTACAGAAAACTCCCGCTGCCGAAACACATTTCAGAAAGACCGAAATTCGTGGGCTGACTTTATGGAAACAAAAACGTTAAGAAGAGATGCTAACCAAGTTATCATCCCCTCATTTGCACATGTGTCAGGAGATGCCGAGAAAGCTGAGGCGATAGCCAAATGGGTTTTGACCGAGATTAAAGAAGAAAATTGGGAACCGGATTTGTATGCAACAAAGTTTGGATTCAGGACTCCGCGCGAGACCCTCACAGAGAGGACCAGGGGCTTCATGGCCCCCTGCCTGGACAGCAGCATGGCAGCTAACATCATATTCCAGAACGAGGGCTTTGACACAACGGCAGTGGTGGACGTAGTGCATATTGCTTCTGAAAACAGAAACCAGCTCCACACCGCGCTTGAAGTAACGAAGTCAGGCAAAACATGGCATTTTGGAGTGGCTCCAGGAAGGAAAGGCTACTTGATGGGAGGAAAATACAAAAACCCGGCAGTTGAGGGATGGACCAGTTTAGGGCATCCACTTAAGTTCGAAGGCAGAAGGGTTGGATTAGACACCAAACCCTTTCAAGCATTCTTTGGGATAACAACCATGGGCGAACTTGGAACATCCATCAGGATGA
>VGJA01000195.1 GCA_016867655.1 Candidatus Altarchaeales archaeon
TGGAAACTGAAAACAGAAAACTGGAAACGAAAAACTGTCTCCCTTTTGTCGCTGAACATAGAGGTGCCTGTAGTTGATATAATAATGTACCAGTTGATACAAAATTGTATCCTAACTTTAACAGGTATACTATACTGAGATTGTCAGTTCACTACCACGACTTTTTTGACGCCTTTGATTTTCAGCAGTTTGTCTATCAAAGCTCTTGGAATCGGCTTTTCAGTCACAACGCTCATCTCAGCGTCGCTGAACATGGGGTCGTCAGTGGTCAACTGCCTGATGGAAATCCCTTCGTCTGAGATGGCTTTAGCCACGTTGGCAACGATTCCTTTGGCTGAAGCGTTTTTGGGAATTATTTCTATTGCGCCGAAGCCGAAAGCCGAGGCAACATCCTTCAACAATACTGTGGAGCCTAACTTGCTGTACAAGTCCTTCAGCTTTCTGTCCTGCGTGATGGTCCCGACAGTAGACTTGATTACTCTTCTGTCAACCCCCAAGGCGCGGGCAACCTTGACGTCAGACAGCTCCACACTGCCGAAAAAAAGCCTTCCATTTTTGATACAAATGCCGTTTCTAAGCATGAATTCTGCAACCTTCCTCTGGCTTCTGCGGCCTGAAAACAACTCATCCAAAAGCAACATTTTTTAAGCCTTTCTTAAAGGCGGAACTCCTATTTATTAGTCTTGAAGTTAAGAACTTAAATACACGAAGATGATTGGCAAGAGAGTTCGTTTGGAGAGGATTATAGACCGGAAGTCGGAGCACACTGTCATAGTGCCCATGGACCATGGGGTTACCGTAGGTCCCATCCTGGGACTTGAGGATTTGCCTAAGGCAGTGGACGACGTCGCCAAAGGAGGGGCTGACGCGGTTTTGATGCACAAAGGCATGGTGCAGTACGGCCACAGGGGTTACGGCAGTGACATAGGTTTGATAATCCATCTGAGTGGTGGAACTTCTCTTGGACCTGACCCGAATAACAAGGTTTTGGTTTGCACTGTGAAGGAGGTTGTAAGGCTTGGAGCAGACGCGGTTTCAATACACATAAATGTCGGCGCTGAAAACGAAAGCCAGATGCTCAGGGACCTGGGTTTGGTTGTGAAAGAGTGCAATGAATACGGAATGCCACTGCTTGCGATGATGTATCCAAGGGGAAAGGACATCAAAAGCGAGCATGACGCGAAGTATGTGAAGCATGCTGCCAGAGTTGGCGCAGAGCTTGGAGCAGACATAATAAAGACGGTCTACACTGGAGACAAAAAAAGCTTCAGAGAGGTTGTTGAAGGATGTCCAGCGCCAATCGTGATTGCGGGAGGCCCGAAGATAGACAGCGAAGCCTCTTTGCTGAAGATGATTGAAGATGCAATGGAGTGCGGCGCAGGAGGCGTCTCAATAGGCAGGAACGTATTCCAGTCTGACGACAGGACTGAATTGACAAGGAAGATCTGCGACATCGTGCACAGGAAATATTAGGTTGCTATAATGGCGAGAGTTGGGAAAAAATATTCGGACATAAAGGGTTCTAGAGACAGAGGGCCGAAGGAATTCAAAAGCCATGTGGTCCAAAGGCAGGGGGAGTTGATGAATATTGCTGAAAGAAACGTCATCACTGTTCCACCTTTGACTTCCATAAAGAATGTCGCCAAACTGATGAAAGAGCGTGATGTCAGGAGGATTCCAGTCGTGGACCCTGGGACAAAAAGGCTGGAGGGGATGGCGAAGGCTATTGACATACTGGATTTTCTTGGCGGCGGGGAGAAGTACAACATAATTGAAAAAGACTACAAGGGCAACTTCCTTTCAGCCATAAACGCGCCCATATCTAGGATAATGAACAAGAGCCCAAGGTTTTTGGACGCAAAGGCTTCTGTTGAAGACGCAGTTGAAATAATGCTGGACCGGCACAGCAGTTGCATTCCAATTGTTGAAAATAAAGGCTCGATGAAGGTTGCTGCCATAGTGACCGAGAGGGACGTGCTTCCGCCTGCAGTGGACTTTGGGGTGAAAGTGAAGGGAGTAATGCAGGAGAAGGTGATAACCTCCAGCTTGGGGATGATGTTGTCTGATGTTTCTAAGATAATGGTCAGGAATGGCCTCAGGAGGCTTCCTGTAGTGTTGTCAGACAAGCTGGTGGGGGTTGTGACAATATTTGACGTTCTTG
>VGJA01000196.1 GCA_016867655.1 Candidatus Altarchaeales archaeon
TTGCCCTAATGTTTCATCTCCAATGTAATTCCAAGGGTATATCCTGAACATGTTTGTCTGCTTCCAGCGTTCCGGCGGCGAGTCTGAGAAGAGCGTTTTGTAAACCGTAATCCTTCTCATACCTTCCAAGAAGTCGTCCGGCTTTCTCTCAGGGTCTGAAAGATTGAAAGCAACCACATGAGGGTTTACTTTCATATGTTTTCTGAATATCTGTTCAAATTTTTCGTCATCGGTGCCTTCCATCCACCCTGTCGAGAACACCAGCAAGTCAATGTCGTGTTTCTTTTCAGCCCCTACTGGCGTGGTGCCGAAGAGCACCATACCCTTCACTCGATGGAATTTTTCTCTTATTTCGCTTAATCCTGTTTCAGCCTACCTTCTCAGCTCTTCCTGCTGTTTTTCAAACTCTTTCACCTGTGGAAATAAAGTCTGCCTTCCTTCTTCTGTAACTCCTTTTAAAAGCTCTTCCAGCGTTTTTTCTCTTTCCTGAGGTGGGGTTTCCAACAGCCTGACAAATAGAGTTCTTGCAGTGTATTTTGCCATAGCATTAAATAAAACACATTCTACGGCTTTATAACAGAATTCACCTGACTTTTACTGCGACTCCTCTCTTGAAGTCTTTTATTTCTGCAGGGGATAACGCCAGCGTGCCTGTTCTTATGAAATTGTCTTTGCTATCTACTATTATGCATTCGTCCCCGCATCTCAGTTCTGAATCAACTTCTTTCACGAACTTGTTCATCACGCTTTTGCCTTCCTTGACGAACTGTATCGCATCCTCGTCTTCAGTAAGGATTACTCTCAATCTTGGTTTTTCAAATTTCTCCTTCAGCTTCAGCGCAAGCTTTTCATGAGGTATTACCAGATGGTCTGAAGCCCTCACTGAAGCAATCATCTCCCCGCCTTCATACAGCCATCTGATTCTTTGCGTTGCCCTAGACTTCTTTATTCTGACTTTTTCTGAGATTAGTTCTCCAGCATTTTCTCCAAACTGGTAGTCCATCAAAGCCCTCACTTTCTCCAAATCCCTGACCCTCTGTTTTCCATAATCTTCAACCAATGAGTTGAACGGGTAAATGTCCAACAGTTCTGCAGGAATCTTGCCGAAGACCGGCAGTTCAACAAGGCATTCAGACTTCACTCTTTCAATCCTCTTTCTTGCATTAATCACTTCAGTCCTCTTTTCAGCTTCAGGACCTGTGATTTTGAAAGCAGTCTTCTTTGTTATCACGTCCAATGTTGAAAGCCAATGGCTGTGTTCAGTCATCTTGTTCAAGCCTTCAAGCATTTTAGGGTGAGCTCTGCATCTTCTAGCAACCAATTCCCACAGAGAGTTTTCCGCTATGGCTTGCTTGCATGCGTTCAATTCTTCCATTGAGATGTAGAGGTTGTGTCTTGCAAGCAAGCCAACCCTGTCTTCTCCAGAAAATTCTTTCAATCCAATCCCGTGCCTGCTGCAGACCGGGCAAGAACAAGGCACGTATTCCAGTTCAGCAAGCCTTTTAGTGCCGTCTGCAGTCAAATAACGGTCGTTCTGGGCGTAAAGCGAGTAAGCAGCGGAGTCAAACAAATCGCATCCTAATGCCACAGCCAGGCTGAACAACATCGGGTGTCCAAGCCCGAAAGCGTGCACAACCCTGCTTGCAGGAATGTTCATCTTCACCGCTGCAATAATGTCCACCAACTCCAGAAACCTGTAGGCTTCCATCAAAGGCACGATGCCGCCAATCGCATTCAGTTCAAACCTGCTGCCAATCCCCCTTGCAGCTCTTGCTCTCAAGTCCAAGTATCTCCCGCCTTGTATGCCAGCGTTGACTGCAAACTCTGCATTCAAAGCTTCTTCGCTTCTTTTCAACGTTTCATTCAACTGTTCCTCTGCCCTCGGCTTGAAGGCGTCAGGCAAGGTTGGAATGTCCAAAAAACTTCCAATGTCAGAACCAATCCGGTTTTGAAATTCAATAATCTCCCTGTTGGTTGTCGTTACGCTGCCATACACCATAAGCTGGTAGCTGCCCGAATCTGTGGCGACAATGCCGTCAAAGCCAAGCAGTTTGTGTATCCCCTCTTTCAAAACCTTTTTCTTCAGCTCTTCATCCTTCAAAAGGTTGTAAGCGTTTGTCATGAGAGCCTTAAACCTAAACTCCCCTGCAA
>VGJA01000197.1 GCA_016867655.1 Candidatus Altarchaeales archaeon
GGCATAGACGATTTAGCGCAGCACTATTTGTCCAAGGAAGGCATTTTTGCCGTAAGGCGTGTGAAGAAGTCTGACATGGAAGCTTTGGCCAAAGCCACAGGCGGGAAGATTGTCACAAACCTCAAGGACTTGGGCAAGTCTGACATCGGCACAGCCAAAGTGGTTGAGGAAGTCAAGATTGCAGGAGATGAAATGGTTTTCGTCCGAGACTGCAAAAACCCGAAGGCAGTCAGCTTGATTATCAGGGGTGGAACCCAGCATGTTATAGACGAAGTCGAAAGGGCTGTGAATGATGCTTTGAAGGGAACAGCAGCAGCGCTTGAGTTGGGCATGGTCGTCTCTGGAGGAGGCGCCCCGGAAATAGAACTTGCCAGACAATTGAGGGAATACGCTGAAAGCGTCGGCGGAAGAGAACAACTGGCAGTAGACGCTTTCGCTGAAGCGGTAGAAATCATCCCAAGAACACTGGCTGAAAGCGCAGGCATGGACGCCATAGACACCCTCGTAAAGCTTAGGGCAGAGCACGACAAAAAAAGCGTTGACATTGGAGTCATGGTGTTGAAAAACACGACAGGAGACATGTGGAAAGCAGGAGTAATAGAACCCCTGAAAGTAAAAACACAGGCAATCAAAAGCGCTTCAGAAGCAAGCGAAATGCTGCTGAGAATAGACGACGTAATAGCAACCAGCAAAAAAGGCGGAGGCGGAATGCCACCCAGAGGACCACCCGGAGGAGGAATGGGAATGGGAGAAGACATGGAATAAAAAAGGGCGTGTGACTGAATGCTACTAAGTGTTTGAGTGCTGGCTTTTACGCCCGCACTCTTCTCTCTTTATTTCTTCATCAGCGTGTAGGGTATTCCCATAAGTATTGACAATGCCACAGTTATCACTGCTGGAAGTGCTGGCGTGCATCCCTGGCTTTTTTCAGGCAAAGTGGTCGCTGAAGTTGCTTGCGGAATTGTTGTTTCAACTGTTGTTGGGGTTGATGAGGCTTCCGTGACTGCTTTCTGTTCCCCCTCTGGCGATAGTATTACCCCCTTCTTGCTGTTTGCGCTTATGTCTGTGAAAAACTTTTTGAATTCATAGAACTTGGATGCTGGAATAGTCCCCTCTTTTATCCCTGTTTTTGTGTATGCGTGCAATACTCCCTGTTCTGTTGAGAACCTGGACTCGTATTCCGCAAAGCTTTCACTTAGCTTGAAGTCTTCTGGCACTGATTCCACAGAATAGCCTTTGGGCAGTATCGTGTTTGTTGTATACTCAACTGTTATCGAGTCGTCCAATTGTATTGGAAACACCCTCCTCTCTTCCTTTATAGCATCATAGAATACCGGCTCTTGACTTAGGTCGAAGATTATTTTCTCGCCCGAGGTTGAGGCAAACTTCCTGCAGTTTACTTTCATCTGGATGGTCAAGACTCCAACTTCTGTATCCGAGGAGGTTATGTTGTAAGTCCTAAGTTCTCCACCATCGCATATCATATTTATGAAGTCCTTAAGCTTTTCTTTTGCCTTGTCGTAGTTCAAATCTTTCAGTTCCTTAGCATCTGATACTGCCTCATAGCCTGTTTCTCTTCTTGTGTAATCCACTACTGCAGTGCCGTCTGACGTTAGGTTTACAGTTCTTGTGACTTGTATGCCCTGTTTTTTATCGACGTCAAGGTCGTCTATCCTTGTAAAACCTTCTTTATTGTCCATTATTATCATGGCATCTGACCCCTGGTCTGATGGGGGTATGTACTTGTATGGGCAGGAGGTGCATGTCGGGTCAAGCCAGAGGATTTTGCCTCCATTTGGCACCGCAACCAGGGAGTGGTAGAACACTAAGCTGGGGGTGTCAGATTCCTTAAAGTCTGAATAAGCAACCAATGCTGGATAAGCCTCTATGTCAAGATGTTTGAGCATTGAAATCAAAAGTATTGTGTGGTCTTTGCAGTCCCCAAATTTATAGCTTAAAACCTCTGTCGTTGGGTTGGGCTTATACCCCCCTGCGATACCAATCTCAGAGTATTCATACCTTATGTTATCCCTAACCCAATCGTATAGCGCCTTTATCTTCTCATCCTTGGTACCCGCATTTTTAGTTAGTTCTTGGGTTTTGTCTTTGACGGCTGAAATGTTTATTGCATTGGAGAAAAGCCCGTTGAAC
>VGJA01000198.1 GCA_016867655.1 Candidatus Altarchaeales archaeon
ATGGCAAGGCAAGCTTCCAGTTTAATGTCCCAAGCGCAGCTTATGCAGAGGACACTGAAGGAAAGCTGACAATCAACGCGAAGCCAAGAGTCAATGCAAGAAAAGTCACCAGCACATTGTCTTCAAGCTGCGCTTCGATAGTCGGCTCTGGAAAACAATATCTGGGCGACATGACCGCTGAGAAAGAGTATTCGGTAGAATATTATGTCAAGCCAACCCAGAACGGCATATGCTCGCTAACGCTCCTGCTGGACTATTACGATGCTTCTGGAACCGAGACTGTGGAAAACACAACCATCGGAATCAGCGTCGAGAGGGCGAGCATTGACTTGAAGATAGTGGACATAGAAGATGGAAACCTGGCTTTAGGCGGAGTCTCAAACATAACACTGAAGATTGAGAACTTGGGGAACACTCATGCAGGCGACGTCACCGTGTCTTTGAACCTTAGTTCGCCTTTCACTCCAGTGAAAAGCGCGCAGAAGTATGTCGGGGATGTAGCAGCAGGGCAGACCAGCAGTGTTGCTTTTACTGTATCTGTTGACAGCAGCGCTAAAAAGAAGTCCTACAGCATTCCAGTGTCGATCGAGTATTATGACCCTTCTGACTCAAAGCAGAAGATTTCAATCGACATTGGAATGGAAGTGGGCGGCAGTGCCGACGTGAAGGTCAACCTGGACGAGAAGGACTTGATTGCAGCCGGCTCCTCTGGAAAGGTCACCATTGGGGTGGTCAACAGGGGTTTTGTGGACGCGAAATTCCTGACTTTGAAGCTGCTAGGCACGGACAAATACAAAGTAACTTCATCTGACTCAGCCTACATTGGTGCCTTGAATTCCGACGACAGCGACTCTCAGGAGTTTGAAATCAAGGTGTTTGACAATGTTAAAGATGAGGAGATTCCTTTGATGGTAAGAGTTGAATACAAGGAGGAGAACAACGACAAACTGATAGTCAAGGAGGAACAGATTGACCTGAATCTACTGTCCAAGACGGATTACGCAAAAACGCAGAATGGCGGCGGAATACTCGCAGTAGTCCTTACAATTGTGGGTATTGTAATCGCCCTCATTGTGGTCTACCTTGGAGTGTGGATTCTGGCGCGCGTTCTCGGGCTTGTGACAAGCCTGCTTGACAGGAAAATCTTCAAGAGGAACAGCGAGTAAACACTCTGAAAAGATGATAGGCGACTACGTTAAGCTGGCCTTAGTGGGCATAACCCACAGGAAGCTTAGAAGCTGGCTCACGATGATAGGCATCTTCATCGGAGTTATGGCAGTGGTCGCCTTAATTTCCCTTGGAGAGGGGCTTCAGAACACTGTCAACGAGCAGTTTGAGAAAGTGGGTTCAAACCGCATTGCAGTAACCCCTGGCGGAGGCAGCGGTGAGACTGCCATGATGAGCATGGCTGCCGGAATGTCTGCCGTAAAGCTTACGGAACACGACGTTGATGTTATAAAGAAGGTTAGGGGGGTAGAATATCCAGCTGGAGTGATAACACGTTCCACTGAGGTGGAGTATGCCGGAGAGAAGAAGTATCTCATGCTGACTTGCGTTCCAACTGACGAGGACGCGCTTAAGATTCTGGGGGACATAGATTTTTTCATGGTGGAAAAAGGCAAGATGCTTGTAAAGGGCGACAGGTACAACGTTATTGCAGGCAAGGAGCTGACGCACGATTTTTTTGACAAGGACATTGACCTGAACGACAAGCTAATGATTGAGGGGCGTGTGTTTATAGTAACCGGTCTGTTTAAGAAGTCCGGAAACCCGGTTCACGACAAAAAAATTTCCATGACGAAGGAGATGTGCAGAGAGATGTTTAACCTGACAGATGAGGTGTCCACAATAATGGTCACTGTGAAAAAGGGCTTTAATGTAACCCAGGTGGCTGAGGACATAAAGGAAAAGCTTAGGAAGGACCACAACGTAAAGGAGGATGAAGAGGATTTCACTGTCACAACACCGGAAGACATAATGAGAACATTGTTCAGCGTTATAAACATAGTGCAGGTGGTTTTGACGGGCATAGCAGCCATATCCCTGATTGTAGGCGGCATCGGAATAATGAACACAATGTACACTTCCGTGCTTGAAAGAACGAGGGAAATCGGAATAATGAAAGCTGTTGGGG
>VGJA01000199.1 GCA_016867655.1 Candidatus Altarchaeales archaeon
ATCGTATATTCTTTGGCAGTCTATAGAATTAAACCCTCGTTCCTCAGCAGTTCGGTTATTTCAGCCTGCGTGATGTCTTTGCCCGCTTTTACAACGTTCGGCAAGGGCTCCAGATGGTTAATATTGACTTTGGCTTTCTTCATGTTTGGACCCATTACCGAAACCTGGCCTTTCTCGGCCTTTCCCAGTATGACACATATTTTTCCGGCGTCCAAGCCATGGGTCTTTTTGCAGACCCGCCCAGCGTCTATCACAGCCATTTTGAGAACATATATAGGAAGCAGGAGATATAAAAAAGGTTTTGCATTATCGCAGGCGTTGCTATGCTTCTTCTTCAATCAATTTTGCCAGTTTGTTAGGCCCGTCCAATTTTTTGGAGTATTCCATCATCTTAAGGCAGTTTTTCCTGATTGTGCTGTCTGCCAGCATGTCGTTTATTGTCTTGGAGATTGCGAGTGGAGGCGTGTTGTAGCTTAGTTTCCGCCCTAGTTTGAGGTAGTCCAGCTGTTCTGCGTTGTTTTCCTGCTCATAGTGCTTCATGTCTGGGAAGGATATCAAAGGCACGCCATAGGTGAGGCATTCCATGAGGGTGCTGTGGCCTCCGTGGGTGACCACAATGTCAGTGGACTTAAGGTAGGAGAATATGTTGGGCAGATACTGCACCACATTCACGTTACCCAGGTGGTTGTCCAGCTTCGCCTGGTCGATGTTGGGCCCAGCCAGCAGCATAAAGTTTACTCCAGTGTTTTCTTTTGCCACGTCAAGCATTTTCAACAGAAGTTTTTCCCTGTAGCCGAAGCCGCCAACAAGCGAGAGCACGTGAGGTTTCCGTAGTGCTGCCGCCTCAACGTCTTCAGGCATTTTTCCCACCAAGGGACCGCTGTAGTACAACAAATCCCCAAGGTCGTGGATGCTTTTCGCGCATATAGTCCAAGGCTGCGGAAAGTCGGGGATGACAATTTTTTTGACGCTGTGAAAGGCCTTTTCCATGAAGTATTTCAAAATCACGCTAACTGCCTTGCCCTTGACTCCAAGACTCTGCAAGTAGTTGTAGGTGTTGGTCTGGTTCACAATGAAGTATGCTGGAACCTTCTGCAGTCTGGCGGCTATCACAGCCAAGAAGTAGCTGTCGGATATAATTGCACCTGGCTTGCCCTTTCTCACCTGACTCACTATCCTTGGAAGAGCGAGCAATCTAGTGCTAGCAAGCGTGGCCTTTATGGTATCCCCAACTTCAAGGGAGCCGTCTTTTCCAGCAATCGTTAATTCAGGAGGGATTTCAGCGGCCTTGAAGCCGTTGCTTTCAATATGCCTTTTGGACGAGCCATAGGCGTGGAAGCTTACTTCATGCCCCAACTCAATTAACGCGTCTCCAACTGCCAGGGACCGGGATGCATGCCCAAGCCCCTCACCGCACACATATATCTGGACCTTCATCTTTGGCTTAAGTATTTTAGAGTTAGATTATAAAGTTCAGCCAGCCATTAGATTGGCAATATTTGAAATACCTTGATGGATATGTGAATGTCAAGTCTCCACCAGCCAGTAGATCAAATGGAAATCTCTTATGTATAACCGACCCAAGGCAGCTTTTTTGCTTAGAATGCTTTCTCCCACCGGTTGGCCGCTACCGTAGGGTTTAAAGTGCCTTTTAGAATAGACACTATGTGCAACGTCAATGTCAGGAAGAAGTAGGGGAAGAGGAAGAACAAGACGATTAAAAACCTGCGCGATGGCTTTGAGAAAGTGGTCAGCACCAGCAGGTTGTAGGTCATGTAGAGGATGAACATTGCCACAAGCGTGTAGAACGCCATGGTTACCGGATAGACTCCTTGGATGGTTTTGTAGACGTATTCCACCATGCCGTAGGCTGAAAACCAATTGAAGAAGTATTTTACGACATCCAGCGACAGGTAGTTGCTGTATGCAGCAAAGTTTTGGATGTATCCTCCGAATATCTGGTAGAAGGCTATTGGTATGTATATAACGCTGTACACGTACCAGAATGCCTGTATGGGCATGCAGTACAAGCCGACTATGCCGTATTTGCGGTTGAACATCAGGTCTGAGTGTTTTTTGATGACTTGGACTGTGCCGAAACACCACCTGATTCTCTGTCTTATGAAGCCTCG
>VGJA01000200.1 GCA_016867655.1 Candidatus Altarchaeales archaeon
GAAGGCGGGAGTGAACTTCCGTCGCTTGTTTCCTTGGTGGTTTTTGCGGTAATCTTTGGGGTGTTAGGCACTACATTGAGGAAAAATGCGCTGTTCGTGTCATCCTACCTCGCTTTCACATACATACTGATGCACTTCAGCTTCGAACTATTCCTACTGTGGACGGCCCTGACAATCGCCTTGTTAGTCAAAAAATACATGCCAGCCACGCCAGCATTAAAATGGATTATCGCAGGCGCAGCAGTATTCATCGTATTGGTGTTGATAATAATCGTCCCATTGGCTTTAATATGGCAGATGGGCGTGTTCAACTTGGGCGGAACAGCAACAACAGAATACAGGGCAGACTATGCCACCATTGAGGCAGCCCAAATGCCGGTGTTCAAAGCCATGAAAGAGATTGGCGCTGGAGAAGGGGCCATAACAGTGCCCACAAGAACCGGAGTCCTGCCGGTAAAGCTGGAACTACCAACACTGGGCAAATCCATAGCAGTCAAAAACGACTTGGTGACAAAAGAAAACCAAGTTGAACTAAAACTACTGTTGGTCTCAACCAACCTAAAATACCTCGGCTATCTACTCGGACTCGCATGCCTGGCAATATGCACAAAACAATACAAAAAAACCAGCTAAAGCAACTTGGAAGTTAGCCTCTTGTATGGGTGCCAGCCTGCATTTTTACTGCTTTTGAAAGGTAATTTTTAGTCTTATTATGCAGAATGTCTATTAGTTTAACCAATGGAAGCTGTTATTCTTGCTGCAGGAGAAGGAACCCGCTTGAGGCCTCTTACAGTTACAAGACCTAAGCCGATGTTGCCTGTGGCTGGCAGGCCGATTTTGGAGTGGAATCTGGAGGCTTTGAATGAGGCAGGCTTCAAAAAAGCAGTAATAGTGGTGGGCTACAAAAAGGAGGAGATTGAAAAATACTTTGGCAGGAAGTATAAAAATCTTTCAATAGAATACGTCCACCAGAAGAAGCAGCTTGGCACAGGCCACGCCATACTTACAGTGGAAAAACATGTTTCAAGCAGTTTCCTGGCGATGAACGGCGACATACTGACTTCAACTGAAACCATAAAAAAACTTGTGTCAGACTGGAAGACGCGCAAGCCTGCTGTGGCATTGACGGTTGTGGAGGTTGAACACCCGTCTGAATACGGCGTCATAAATTTGAAAAACAACGTGGTGGTTGACGTCCAGGAGAAGCCCAAGAATCCTAAAGGAAACCTTGTTAGCGCGGGCATATTCATCTACACCCAGGAGATATTCAAAATACTGAAGACAATAAAGACTTCCAGCAGAGGCGAGTATGAAATAACCGACGCCCTGAAAGTTCTAATCCCAAAAAAACAGGTTTATGGCTTCAAATGCAAGGGCGTTTGGATGGACATAGGCCTTCCATGGCACCTCCTGGACGCAAACGAAATAATGATAAAAGCCAGAGAAAAAAACCTCGACCTGAAGTCAAGCAAAAAAGCGGTAATAGAAAAATTTGCTGTAGTGAAGGGCAAAGTCCACCTGGGAGACAACACAGTCATAAAATCAGGCTCCTACATACAAGGCCCCTGCCACATAGGCAAAGACTGCGTCATAGGCCCCAATGCCTACATAAGGCCCTACACAGTGCTGCAAGACGGCTGCCATATAGGCAACGCAGTTGAAGTAAAAAACTCCATAGTCATGTCCAACAGCAAAATAGGCCACCTAAGCTATCTCGGAGACTCAATCATAGGCAGAAACTGCAACTTCGGCGCAGGAACAGTAATCGCGAATCTACGATTCGATGACAATGGGATACACATAGAAGTCAAAGGCATTCTAAGAAACTCAGGCCGGAGAAAATTCGGCTGCCTAATGGGAGACAACGTAAAAACAGGCATAAACGTCTCAATAATGCCGGGAAGAAGCATATACCCCAACGCAACAATAGAACCAATGACAGTAGTAAAAAGCACGATATACACTAAATAGTATTCGGTTTTCGGTCTTCAGTTTTCGGTCTTCCCCCTGTCGGGGATTCCCTTCGGGAACAGTCTTCGGTTTTCAGTTTTGAGTCCTCAGTTCCCAGTCCTCGGTCTTCAGTTTTCAGTCTTCGGTTTTCTATATTTGGACTTCTGTCTCCAATCTT
>VGJA01000201.1 GCA_016867655.1 Candidatus Altarchaeales archaeon
AGGACAAACAAATGGGGTGAAAACCACACATCATTCGATAACATCCAAAAATCATTCCCCAAACACCTGATGGGCGAAGCCAGAGATACAGGCAAAAGGTTGATAAAAGAATGCTATCTACTATCCAAACCAACGAACTATGGACTAGAAATCTCACTAAACCCGGCGAAAAGTAAGGAGATAATCAAGGCAATCCGCGAATTTTTCGGTGAAAAAAATGGCCAGACATGGAAAAAGGAGGGGTGAGTTAGCAAACTTGTCAAAAAAGATAATAAGAATAACATCACTCAAAGCGGTAAAAGGCTGAAAAAACTACTTCTCCTCTATGGTTTCCTTGATTCTCATGCCAAAGTGCCTGCCGCCTTCCTCCAGGTAAGCCAATATGCGGTCTCCGGTTTTCAGTTTTGTGACTGAAACTGCTCTGCCTTTTTCGTCCACCATGTTGATTGTTTCGGCATTCTGCACCAGAGTGCTTATCTTTATTTTGTCTTTTTTGGCTTCAATCAAAAGAAGCGGCCTTTTTTCAATCTTACATCTGCCGATAGTCATAACCCGTGAACTGCCTTTTGAGTCTACCGCCAATACTTCGTCTCCAGCCTTAAGCTCGCTCAAGTAATTAGTCTTCCCATTAGGCATGATGGTGTAAGCATGCACCGCTCCGGCATTCACTCTGAAAGGCCTGCTGGCCACATACTCGCTTTCCAAAGTCTCTGAATGCACTAAAAACAAGCCGTTGCTCTGGCTGCCAACAAGCATCCCCTCGCTTAGAGTGAACATGCTTGCCGTGTCAACGCAAACTCGGTCTCCCATGCCCCTTTGCTCTATCTTAGTCACTTCCACAGCAGTTAAAGGCAGCTTCAAAGCAGATACCTCATCAATCAAAGATTTAACTTTCTTCACTAAAACAGGGTTTTTCACCAAGACTCCAGCAACCCCGACTTCAAGAGTCTCCAATGCAGTCTTAGCCTCCTCCACACTGGAAACTTCTGTAATAATCCTGCACTTTTCCTTCTGCAAGTCTGCGATAATATTCTCCAAAGGAATAATCTTCCAGTCTGAAGCAGAGACTAGGACATACTCTTTTTTCCTGCCTTCCCTCACAATATCCTGCTCATCCTCCTTAGACTGAATCTTCCTGATGAAAATCTTGCTGGAATTCCTCTCAAAAACCTTAATCCTGCCTAAAATCAAAACCTTCTGCTCTTCCCCAGGCTCAACCAAAACAACATTCGCGCCATTCTCCAAAGCAGTTGTAACCAGCTTCTTCCGCGCATCCCAATTCTCACTTCCAGAAGCATCAACCCAAAGCTCCTTAGCCATTTCCTTAATATTTGGAAGGACGTAAATAATACTATCTGAAGATGGAGCTGAAGCAGGTTATCGTTGTCAGGAGTGATTTAAAGCTGGGAAAAGGAAAGATGGCGGCGCAAGTGGCGCATGCTTCAGTCACTGCTGCAGACAAAAGTTCTTGGAAGAAAGACTGGATTAGCGAAGGCCAGAAGAAGACTGTTGTGAAGTGTTCCGGAGAGAAGGAATTGGTTGAACTGTTGAAGCAAGCTAACAATGCTAAACTGCCCAGCGCTTTGATTGAAGACGCCGGTTTGACGCAAATTCCAGCAGGCACAAAAACCTGCCTGGGCATAGGCCCCGCGCCTGTAGAACAAATAGACCGAATTACCGGAAATCTTAAGCTGCTTTAATGCAAATCAAGATATTATGAGATTGTAGTGTAATGCGTATGAGGGATTGAGCACCAGCGAAATCCCTGCACCTCGTTCAGGTGCATGTCCCCAAAGGGGACACAATACTCGTTCTTTGATCATACCCCTCTGCTAGGGGCATCCCCGTAAGGGGGACCTTTAGTAAAGGTTGCTTTAATTTAATTGCCAAAAACCTATTCTTAGCTATGGTCGAGGTAAGGCCCTTCAAGGGTATTGTTTTCAACAAAAAGAAGGTTGGTGACATAAGGCTTGTGTTGACTCCGCCTTACGACGTCATCAGCAAGGAGGAAGAGAAGGTTTACTCTGAGAACTCGCCCTACAACATAGTGAGGCTCATTCTTCCTAAAGGCGGCGAAAAAAGATATGAGAATTCCGC
>VGJA01000202.1 GCA_016867655.1 Candidatus Altarchaeales archaeon
TGATGAGCTGACTGCAACAGGCTTCAGGCTTTCCGGCATCAGGGGCTATGTCATAAGCGATGCGAACAGTGATGAGATTTACAACGAGCTGAAGGACAAAAAGGCAATACTGATATTGACACAGACTGCAGCACGGCTTTTGGGCGAGAAAGCCGAGAAACTTAAGTTAGGGTCTATTGTCCTCATAATACCTGAAAAACATGGTGAGGACTATTTGTCTTTGAAAAAAATAATAAGAGACACCATAGGATTCGACTTGAAGACTTAAAATGACAGGCATCATAAACAGAATAACGGGGCCTTTGGTTGAAGCTTCGGGGATGAAAGGAAACAGGATGTATGACGTAGTCCATGTTGGAAACGAAAAGCTGGTTGGTGAGATAATAAAGATAACTGGTGATCTTCTTTCAATACAGGTTTATGAGGAGACTTCAGGCTTGAAGCCTGGGGAGCCTGTTTTGGGTTCCGGGAATCCCTTGTGTGTTGAGCTTGGCCCTGGCCTGCTTGGTTCTGTTTATGATGGAATACAAAGGCCTCTAAAGCTTCTTAGGGAAAAATCCGGGGACTTCATAGTAAGAGGGTTGTCCATAAGTCCTTTAGACCGGAACAGGAGGTGGGACTTCAAGCCGTCTGTGACAAAAGGCGACCTTGTTTCAGGCGGAGTTGTGTTTGGAACAGTAAAAGAAACTGAGCTTCTTGAACACAGGCTGATGGTTCCTTTTGGAGTGCAGGGCAAAGTAAAAGAAATAAGAGATGGGAAGTATTCTGTAAACCAGACTGTGTGCGTTCTTGAGGATGGCGTTGAATTGTCATTGATGCAAAAGTGGCCTGTGAAAACCCCCAGGCCTGTGGAGAGGCGACTTAACCCAGAGGTTCCGCTTTTGAGCGGACAGCGTGTTTTGGACACCTTCTTTCCCATTGTAAAGGGCGGGACCGCCGCGATTCCAGGCCCTTTTGGCGCAGGCAAGACTGTGACACAGCATTCTCTGGCAAAGTGGTGTGACGCCCAAGTCATAGTCTACGTTGGCTGCGGTGAAAGAGGCAATGAGATGGCTGAAGTCTTGAAGGAGTTTCCTGTTCTGGAGGATCCCCGCACTGGAAAGCCTCTGATTGAGAGAACCATCTTGATTGCAAACACCTCAAACATGCCTGTTGCTGCGAGAGAGGCTTCAGTCTATACTGGAATAGCGATTGCTGAATACTACCGCGACATGGGCTATGACACTGCTTTGATGGCCGATTCGACTTCACGTTGGGCTGAGGCAATGCGCGAAATTTCTGGCCGTTTGGAGGAGATGCCTGGAGAGGAAAGTTACCCTGCTTATCTTGGTTCAAGGCTTGCAAGCTTCTACGAGCGTTCTGGAAGGGTTGTCTGCCTTGGAAACAGAAGAATAGGGTCGACGACAATAATAGGCGCAGTCTCCCCTCCTGGAGGAGATTTTTCCGAGCCTGTGACGCAGAACACCTTGAGGACTACAAGAGTCTTCTGGGGTTTGGACGCCAGGCTCGCTGACAGAAGGCATTTTCCGTCCATAAACTGGCTTACAAGCTACTCGCTTTACTCTGAGATGCTTGACTCTTGGTATGAACGCAATTTGGGTGAAGACTTTTCATCTTTGAGGGATGAGGCGATGTCTCTACTTCAGAGAGAGTCGGAGTTGATGGAAATCGTCCAGCTTGTAGGCCCTGACGCGTTGCCAGAGGGCGAGCGCCTCGTCCTCGAGGCCGCGAAGATGATTAGAGAAGACTTCTTGCAGCAGAATGCGTTCCACAAGGTGGATGCCTACTGCTCTCTAGGCAAGCAATATAAGATGCTTTCAGTTATACTGGACTTCTACCGCAAGGCGTCTAACTCCCTGCTCAAAGGCATGGAAGTCAAGCAGATGACTGCTCTCCCTGTCTTGGGGGAAATCTCAAAAATGAAGTATGTTCCAGAAAAGGAGTTTGAAAAAAAGTTTTCAACAATCGCGGACATGATAAAAAAATCTTTCAGTCAAAATG
>VGJA01000203.1 GCA_016867655.1 Candidatus Altarchaeales archaeon
TAAAGAAGGTGACAAGATGATGCGAGAGTACATAAACCAAAAGTATAAGCCCGCAGGAAGTGATGTTGTTTGCGAGTATTACGTTGAACCTTCTGAGGGCATTAGTATTGAGAAAGCAGCCACTCATCTGGCAGGGGAGAGTTCAATAGATACTTGGAGCGAAATCCTGACCTTAAGCCCCTCATTAGCAAAAAGGCTGAAACCCCATGTGTTCTTCTTAGACAAAAAGAAAAAAACCATTAAGGTTGCATATAATACTGACTTGTTTGAGATAAACTCGATCCCACAGTTTCTAAGCAGCATAGCCGGAAACATTTTCAGCATGAAGCTCTTGAAGAACTTGAGGCTTCAAGACATATCCTTCCCAAAAGCAGTGATAAAGTCGTTCAAGGGCCCAAAATTCGGCCTGATGGGAGTCAGAAAAGTTTTAGGGGTCAAGGACAGGCCGTTGATAGGAACGATAGTCAAGCCAAAAGTAGGATTGGTGACTGAAAAGCACGCTGAAGTGGCCTACAACTCGTGGGTTGGCGGCTGCGACATAGTTAAAGATGATGAAAATCTCACTAACCAGAAGTTCAACGCATTCGAAAAAAGGGCGAAGCTAACACTGAAAGCCAGGGACAAAGCAGAGAGAGAAACTGGCGAGAAGAAGGTCTACATGTGCAACATAACCGCCCCGACGTGCCAGGAGATGATAAACAGAGCAGAGTATGTCAGAAAGCTGGGTGGAGAGTATATAATGATAGATATCATTCCTGTCGGCTGGACCGCATTGCAGACGCTGAGGGAGGCGAATGAGGAGTTAAAGTTGGTCTTGCACGCACACAGGTGCATGCATTCCGCGCTGACTAGAAACCCATATCACGGTATAAGCATGCTTACAATTGCCAAGTTAACAAGGCTTGTTGGCTTAGACCAGCTGCACATTGGGACGGTTCTTGGAAAAATGCATGGGGGTCGAGATGAGGTCCTAGCTGTTAGAGACGAATGCGTGCTGAAGCACGTTGAAGAGGACTATGGAAGCAATGTCCTAGAACAGGATTGGGGCAGCATAAAACCGCTATTCCCGGTCGCATCCGGCGGACTGCAGCCTTTAATGATCCCAGATTTAGTCAAGATCTTTGGAAAAGACATAATCATGCAGTTCGGAGGGGGCATACACGCGCATCCAAACGGCACTGAAGCCGGCGCGATGGCATGCAGGCAGGCTCTTTATGCAGCACTACGAGAGATTCCTTTGAGTGAAGCTGCAAAAACGTTTGGTGAGATAAATACAGCCATGGAAAAATGGAAAGTGTCTGGTAAAGATAGGTAAACGAGGTGTAAGATGGGCAGCGTAAAAGACTTGGAAATTATAGTAAAGCCAACAAAAACTAAGATAGGTACTGGTAGGTTTCATTTCTCGGACAGGTATTCCGTCTTTGACTGGGGCGAGATGCCAGACCACATTCCACACAAGGGAGCGGCCATTGCAATACTTGGCGCATACTTCTTTGAAAGGCTTGAGGAGAAAGGCATCCTCACGCACTACAACGGGCTTGTTGAAGGTGGAAAACCCAAGAAGCTGTCGGACATTAAAAAACCTTCGAACATAATGGATGTCAAACTGCTAAGGGTTATAAAGCCCGAAGTAAAAGATGGCGGCTATGATTATTCGAGCTATGAAAGAGAAAGAAATGGCTTTCTGATACCATTGGAAGTCATATACAGAAACTTTTTGCCTGAGGGCAGCAGCGTTTTCCGCAGACTCAAGGCAGGGGAAGTTAAACTAGAGGATCTCGGGTTAAAGAGCATGCCCCTTCCAGGACAGAGACTAGAAAAGCCGATTCTTGATGTCTCAACCAAACTAGAGCGTACAGACAGGTATCTGAGCTGGAATGAAGCGGGAAGTATCTCAGGCTTAAGTAATCGGGAGATGCTCAACCTAAAG
>VGJA01000204.1 GCA_016867655.1 Candidatus Altarchaeales archaeon
AAGACAACATGGTGTTAATCTATGTTCATGCAACTAAAGCCAGCGCTAAGGCTGCACGCGCCGTCAACGCTTCCTAACCCCTAGATCTAGGACATCAGACATCAACGAGCTTGAAGTCTCCCTAGGTCCAGCGCCAACACCCACAAGTATTATGTCCCCTGCAACATCAGTCTCAATCAAGACCGCATTCAAAGCACCGGATATGTTCAAAGGATGGTTTTTGGGTATCAACCTGGGGGAAACTTCCATCGCAGCAACGTCGCCAATCAAACGTATCTCGCTGCCGTGCTTTTTCGCCAAATCCAAAGTCTCGGAGTTTACCTCCCTTATCCCGGAGACCTTAACATCCTTGAAGGATATGTTCCTGCCCATCAGAGAGTTGGCGAGTATCACAAGCTTTACAGCAGTATCCACACCATCGACGTCATAGCTGGCGTCAGACTCCGCTAGACCCAGCTCCTGAGCCTCCTTCAAAGCTATGTCAAAGTCAACGCTCTCCTCGCTCATCTTGGACAAAATGAAGTTGGTGGTGCCGTTCAAAATACCGTAGACATTCCTCACCTCATTAACCTGCAGTGTATTCCTATACAAATTTATGATGGGTATGGCCCCCCCAACAGTAGCCTCATACCTGACTTCACACCCCTTCTTCCGGGCATACTCCATGATTTCCCTGAACTTCAACGCTATCGGCGACTTGTTTGAAGTCACAACATCCTTTCCAGCCTCCAAAGCCCTCATTATGTGGGACAAACCAGGCTCCCCAGACCTAATGTCGCCTGGAGTAAGCTCCAGCATTATGTCAGCTTCAACAGATTTTATGACGTCAAGAGACTTCCTGCCGGTCCAGCATGGATTCCTGGCCAGCTGAACCTTCAAAGCCTTCTTCAAATCCAAACCCTTCTCATTGACCAGAGAACCGTTTTTCTCGGCTATGGCGACCACAGAAAACCCCAGGCCATATTTCCTGGAGATGAAACCCTTCTTCGCCTCCAAAACTTCTGCAAACCTTCTGCCAATGTTCCCAAACCCGACGATGATTAGTTTAACTTCCTTCATTTTAGTCCAAAGACCTCACAAGCAAAAACTCTTTCTCACGGCATATTTCCCTAATCCGCTTCAACAAGCCTGAAAACCTGCTCTCGTCAACCTCAACATGAAGCAAGACCGAAGACTTCTCGTCAGGGTCAGGCATCACCACATCAATGTCCGAAACCAAGCCTGACTCGTTTATGCGGTCCACAGTATCCTTCAAATCAGTGTCGATTATGTGACCCACCAGCACGAAATCAAAAATCTTTTTGGCGTAATACTTCCTCCCCTCGATGTCAATGCGGCTTGCGTGAATCCCCCTACGCCTGAGGGAACTCTTTATCAAATCAAGGCTGTTCAAATCGCTAATCTTGAACACCAACTGCACTCTAACCCTCTTTCGTTCCCCGCGGGAATGCACCACGCTAAGAATGTTCCCCCCATGGCTTGAAATAGGCTCAAGCACCCTAATCAAGCTGCCGGGAACGTCCTTCAGCTCAAGCTGCATGCTGACAATCATTTTCGGCTTAATATATTGTATATGCCCCCTTTTTAGGCTTAATGCTTAAGTATTTGCCCTATTAAACTAAAACCCGTCATGTCAAGAACCCTATGCCCAACACCAGAGCCCAATTTTCGAACGCCATCAAGCATAATCTGAGGTTGCCCACGCCATTATCGCTTATTAAAAGCTGTGTCCTAAAGTTATCAAAGAGTTTTTGAAGAGCAATATGACAACATTGATAATCACCGAGAAGCCTAAAGTAGCTGAGAGGATTGCGAAAACCATCGGCAAAGCGGAGAGGCACAGCAGCGAAGGTGTTTCATACTACAGGGTCGGGGACGTGTATGTCGTGCCTGCAGTAGGCCATGTTTACGGGCTTAA
>VGJA01000205.1 GCA_016867655.1 Candidatus Altarchaeales archaeon
TTGCGTCAACGGCAAGCGCGACTTAGACGAGGAAAAGATTGACTGTGGTGGAGTCTGCAACAAAAAGTGCGATGAGTTCAGCGTTTTGTGCAACAACAACAGCGACTGCGGAAAAATGGAATGCGGCAAGGAGTACTACTGCCTTGGAACCAATCCAGTCCACGACTGCTGGTACAAACAGTGCGTGAACAATGGCACAAGCACTTCAACGTGTGTTGAAGCAAACGTCACGCAGATAAGCCAGATGTGTAGAAGAGCACAACACTGCGAGCAGGGGAGGAGGATATGCCTGGAAGGGGGCACGTGCAGCGACTGCATTCTAGACCAAGACGAGGAGAAAATTGACTGCGGCGGGGAATCATGCCAGGCGTGTGCAGAAGTGCCTGGGGTATATAATACAATAACTCTTTCAGGAGAAAAAGGGTTCAGGACTGATTACGTGGACATATACGGCAACACCTATGTGTTCACTCTGACAAAAGTTTTGATTACAGACCGATGCCCCTCTGGGGCTAAAATAAGGCTCGACAGGGGAGGAAACGTGATCGCCTCTGGGGAAATAGACAGGTATTCAAACACCCTGCTGAACAAATTTACCATAGGACTTTTGAATGTGTCAACCAGCTCGGCATCAATCTGGGTCAGCGAGCCTGAATGAGAGAAATCACTCGGCAATCTTGTATACTATGTCATGTGTTCTTACTTTGTCTGCAACCTTTATGCCGACTTCCTGGCCAGAAACAGCCTCCTGCAGTGGATTCCGGTCTATTTGGATTGAATCAACGGTCTGCTGTATGTTTGTTGTAGTGCCTTCTATGCTTATTTTATCTCCAACCTTCAGGGATTCAGAAAGCTTTATTCCTGCAACACCCACCTTCTGAAAGTAGGTGAAGACTTCCCCCACCCTCGTCTTTTCAGTCATCCTACTTCGGCAGATTGTCCCTAATCTGGCGTTCGACGACCAAGAACCCAAGGCCAAAGCCAAAGACCGTTGTCAAACCCATGTGTATGTCCAACGTCTTGGCCACCAGTGCACCAAGAATTCCACCGACTATCGCCCCGACTACAACATAGTACTTTGTTTGCATTTCTGATAATCTATTATCCTTGGGTTAATAAAAGCTTATGTTTTTTATCTGAAGGGGGTAATTGATTATACCTATGAAAGCTACTGCACTTTTTGTCTTTCTGCTGGCTTTAACTGCTTGCTGCAGTGCCGAGTCCACCTTAAGGTGGGGGTATTACACTGTCAATGGTGTAGACGAAGTACAGGTTTTTGACTTGGACAAGGACAGCACTCCTGAGGTTTATGCCGTCTCCTGGGTTGAGCCCACAAGACCGATGTTGAGGGCTTTCAGCAGCAACGGGGATTTGTTGTACGACATTTTGGTTCCAAGGCCTGCGTTGATTGCTTATGGAGAGGAGAGGATTACCTACCTGCATGCTGTGGACTTGGACGACGACGGCTTGTTGGACATACTGGCTGCAAGTGAAATCATCTCTGCGGGAATAAACTCCCACCGTCTTTACAGGTTTGAAAGAATTTTTGAGGAGGATTTGAAGAGGTATAGAACTGACATGTTGTGGTACAGCAAGATGGGTTACACCAGCGGCATGGCGTTGATGCCGAGCACTGTAGACGGCATTCAGGAGGACATTTACCAGTCCTCTTCAGACTTCAGCTTGAGTATTTTGGACAGGGACGGAAAGGCTCTGGGCAACAAAACGCTTGAAACAAGCATATACGACGTTTACCCCGTTCAGTTTGGTGCTGGAAGAGGGCTGGCTGTGGCTGCATTCCAGCATGTCTATGTGGTTGACAGCAGTTTGAAGGTCTTGTGGGATTACAACTACCAAGACCGTTTCACC
>VGJA01000206.1 GCA_016867655.1 Candidatus Altarchaeales archaeon
TGCTGACCGGGCCTTCCCTCACGATTTCCAGCCGGCTTTTAGTTAAGTCTACTATTGTGTTGGGTTTTTTGTTTTTAGTTTCCCTACCATCTAATATCAAGTCTACTTTTCTAGCTATTTCTTTGTCTACGTCCTCTACTTTGATTGCAGGCGGCATTCCGCTCAAGTTGACTGACGTTGATACTAGAGGCCTTTTGACTGCTTGCATGATTGCATGCATTATTTCATTCCTATGGCATGTCAAGCATACAGTATCTTTTGAAATGAAGTCTGGCACTCTATCAGTCTTTTCTACTATGATGTTGACGTCTCCAGGCCAGAATTTTTTTATTACTTTTTTTGCGTTTGCATTAAGAATGCCGTATTTATCTGCATCTTTTTTTAGTATGGCAATCTGGAATGGCTTCTGACTGTCACGCCCTTTAATATCCCTAATCCTATTGACAGCCTGCTCGCTCAATGCATCCCCCAAAAGCCCATAGACGCTGTCTGTCGGGGCTATAACGACGCCACCTTTTTTCAATATTTCAACAGCTTTCCCTGTGCTTTCTTCAGAAGCAGAAACTGTTTTCATCTCTTCTTAGCTGGCTTTTTGGCTTCAAATTCAGTCATCACATCATACATTTCTCCATCGCTGTGTCCTGGTTTCGGCTTAGGCAGCTGGCCTGTAACCCTGAGGAATTCCCTGTAGTTCCATGGGTGCATCCTGTCGTTGGGATTTTGATATAGCTCAAATTCTTTTGGTTCTGCCGGCTGCTTTTTTTGCTTTTGTCTGCTCATTTTGCAAGCTGTCTTTTAGTATACTCCACCAAGCCGCCTGCTTCAATCAGTTTGATTAGAAATTCAGGCGGCTTTTGGAATGAACAAGTTTTTCCAGATTTAAGGTTGGTTACAACTCCTCTTGTATAGTCTATCTCTAGTTCATCTCCTTCGTTTGCCTGCACGTCAGCTTCAACCAGCATCAAGCCTATGTTTATGCTGTTTCTGTAGAATATTCTTGCAAAGCTTTTAGCTATCACGCAAGATACTCCGCAACCTATGAGTGCCCTTGGCGCGTGCTCTCTGCTGCTTCCGCAGCCGAAATTGTCGTCTGCAACAATAATGTCTCCAGGTTTGACTTGCTTTGCAAACTCCGGCCTGACTTTCTCGAAAGCATGCTTTGCCAACTCCTTGTAATCCCCGGTAATCAGATACTCCGCTGGAATAATCTGGTCAGTATCCACATTACTGCCGAACTTCCACACCCTGCCCTTAACCTTGTCTTTCATTTCAGCTCGTTCGGGTCTGTTATTTTGCCTGTTAGAGCGCTTGCAGCAACCACTGCCGGATTTGCAAGATAGACTTTGCTGTTTTTATGGCCCATCCTGCCTATGAAATTGCGGTTCGTGCTTGAAACACATACTTCCTCATTAGCCAGAATGCCCATGTATCCTCCCAGGCAGGCGCCGCAGGTCGGTCCTGCCACATAAGCTCCAGCATTGATGAAAACGTCCATTAAACCTTCCTTAATCATCTGCTGCTGTATTCTAGTGCTTGCAGGCACAACAATCATTCTAACGCCTTTTTTCACTTTTTTGCCTTTAAGTATGCCAGCAGCCACCCTCATGTCTTCTATTCTTCCATTTGTGCAGCTGCCCAGGTAAGCCTGGTCAATCTCAACATTCACTTCGCGCGCAGGCTTCGCGTTCTCAGGAAGGAAAGGCTCTGCCACAGTGGGCACGATTTCTTTAGCGTCATACTCAAAAGTCTCGCAGTAATCAGCATTTTTGTCGCTGTAAACCGCTTTATAAGTTCCTCTAACTTTTCCTTTCAAATACTCGTCAACCTTCTTGTCTGCAGG
>VGJA01000207.1 GCA_016867655.1 Candidatus Altarchaeales archaeon
CTGAAAACTGGAAACCGAGCGTAGTGCCTAACATTCTTCCTGCATCCTTCAAGCATCACTCTGTCAATATCCCAGCCATAAGTCTTTAATCCAAGCAAGCCTGCTTCAATCAAAATCCCGCCGGCGCCGCAAAAAGGGTCCAGCAGTGTTTCCCCTTTTTGCATGCATGCTAGATTGACAAGCATTCTGGCAGTCTTAGGCTTCATGGAAGTCGGATGGAAGAAAGGCCTTTTCAAAGGATGACGTTCCTCAAAATTCTTTTCAATAGGGATTTCAAAGCCAGCGATGAATTTGCCAGCCAGCTTGAAAACGCATACAGTCCTCTCAGGCTTGGTTAAATCCACCTTCAGGCCTCTCGCATGCAACAAAGCCCCAAGAGTTCGCTCAACAGTATTGGAGTCGCATTTGACTCTAAAGGACTTGGCATTCCTAATCTTGGGGTAAACCCCTTCTGCAATCTTTTCCAACTTCCTTCCAACCAAAACAACCTCCACAGCCTTCTGCGTTAAAGCCAGCCTGCCTGCGAAATCCGTTTTCCTGCAGTTTATTTCAACCATTGCAAGCCTGCCAGCCCTGTCAAACTTCAAAATCTTATAATTCAAACCCTCAGCCTGCAAGACAGCCAGCAGCTCAGCCAAAGGCAAGATTTCATGCTCGCCAGACAACTTAAACAAAAATTTCATAACATTATTTATACACACACTGCGCTATTTATTACAATGGGCAAAAACAAGCATCGTCAGCCTAAGCCAGGACAGCCTTCTGAAAAACCAAAACAGGCCGGGCCTTTGAATCAAGCTGAAATGGACGCAGTGCTGCGTAACATGGTCCTACAGCAAATGTCTGCTGACCCGAAGACAAGAGGCCTGTTGACACATGATGTGCTCAAGTCGCTTGCCCCGAGAAAACCTGCTGAGCCAACCAAAACAAAGTCTCCCGAGGAGTTGATGAGAGATTGTATTAATGCTGAGCTGGCTAGGTTGCAGCCCATCGAGCCTCCAACTGTTCACGCTGGCGAGGAGCCTTACTTTCCTCTGCCGCCTTTCTCCGAGGAGGGGAAAAAAACCATGGCTGTGGGGGTGGAACGCGGGTTCCCAAACAGGCATCTTGGAGTTGCCTTTGCTTTTAAGGCTAAAGAAGGCGTGGAAATGCAGGTGTTTGACATCCCGCACATTAAACTGAAGGCGGAAGATGGCGACAAAGGCAAAGATTTTGGGATGAATTATGATGTAAGTGCGGTGCACTCCAAGTGGCGGGAATGCAAGGCTGCTGGAAGAGAACCTCTTTCAGTAATCCTCATATACCACAGTTTTCCCATACACTGGGATGTTGAAAACATGTTTGATTTGTCCAAAAAGCTGGAGGAGCGGGGCGTCAACACGCCCGTTTACGGCCTGGGTGTTGACATGCAGAAGAAGGCAGAAGGGAAGGAATACGTGATTGGCAGCATGAATTTATTCCGCGTGAACCCAAAGGTTTCAGAAGCTGAGTTTAGGCAGGCTTTGGGGGTGTGCCGCGCCACCGCGCAGGAGTTCTACAACGCCTGCGGCGGAGTAAGAGAAAAGATTGCTGACGAATTGATGCCTGTTGCAATGTCAACTGCAGTTCGAAACAATCAAAAGCTTTCAGAGCCTGCATTAAGGATGACCGAACCTCTTGTAGACTTGCTTAAGGGCTTTCTCACCAGAAAATTTGAAAGAATCAAGCCGACGCGCCCCCCAGAAGACGAGTATGCAGTAGACAAGGAGATACAAGCATTGGTGGGTTTTGCGTTGAAATACCGCAAAAGGCTGATAGACCACAATTTTGGCAACGCGATGACAAAACGCGCTGATCCAGA
>VGJA01000208.1 GCA_016867655.1 Candidatus Altarchaeales archaeon
AGACTCAGCAAAAAGACGAAAAACAAAAAAACAACTAAATTAGATAGCTTCTTCTCCATGGCTACTTAACAATTATACTATACCCGCTTATAAGCGCTTACTTGCTCCGGCTGGTTTTTTTTGGCTAAGCGCTTACTTGCTCCGGCTGGTTTTTTTGGCTAAGCGCTTACTTGCTCCGGCTGGTTTTTTTGGCCTGTTTTGTCTAACCACACTTCTGATTACTGTTTTTTTTCAGCGTTGCGCTTTGATAGTATTCTACATCCTACTGAACTACCTAGATTGCGTTGTTTTTTAAATAGCTTTTCCAATCAATTATCAGCCGGCTTAAAAGCAAATGAGTAAACTTTTTCCGTTCAGGCGTGTTTGCAGTGGTTTTGCCTTATGCGTTCTTCTGCTTGTCTTTTTTGCTTCCGCTTCGTCTGCTTTTGACAGCAGTCAATCGGAGTGCGGGGATGGCACATGCCAGTTTTGGGACCATTCAGAGAATTGTCTGACTTGTCCAGATGACTGCATTTGCGCGCCCTCGGACGAGTGCGCTCCAAATGACAGAAAAGCCAACAGCCAGCTTCCCCCACTTTCCTTGGACAGAGATGCCATTTCGCCTGATAAGCCGGCTAAATTATAAAACAAGAGTGCATATAAATTCCATCTGCGGTTGATTATTATCCCCGTAGTTTCATTTATAACAACATAACTTAAAGTGGCAGTGAGGAAGATTCTCCAGGTTGGCAATCTATTGCTTTACGAGAGGTCTAAGGTGGTTGACTTCAGGAGTGATGACGTCAAGGCCATTATACTTGACCTTAAGGACACCCTTGAAGACTTTATGGACAGGAAAAAGCTTGGGAGAGGAATTTCCTGCCCCCAGATTGGTTTGCTCAAGCGGGCCATCTACATAATAGAAGACGGCATGCATTTGGCTTTCGTGAATCCCCGGATAGTCAAACGCTCCAGGGAGAAGATGATGGTCTGGGACAGCTGCTTCTGCTATGACGTGGACATTTTCGTACACATTGAGAGAAACCGGGATATTGAAGTGGAGTATCAGACCCCCGAAGGCGTGAGAAAAATGGAAAAGTTTTCCGGCCCGCTGTCTGAGCTCCTGCAGCATGAGGTAGACCACCTGAATGGAATACTGTCATATCAGCATCTCAAAAAGCCAATGAGGATTATGAAGAGGGTTGAGTGGGAGAAGCAGGGCAGGCCCTACATAACCCAAGGCTGGAAGAAGTGATTTAGAGTCCATTTCGTAGGCGTGCTCATTGGAAACAATTTGTCTACTGGTATAGGCCTTTAGGTTTCGGTCCACGCCTGTGTGATGTCGTTTCCGAAGTAGCAGGTGTCTGACGGGCTTATCTTCACGGTTATCACATCCTTTTTCGGCAGTACCTTGAATGCGTAGTTGTGTGTTTCGTTTTTTTCTACTTCAAGGCAGTCTGTCGTGTCGTGTTTGCTGCATGACTCCATGTCTCCGATGTATGTTCCGTCCACATAGACTTTGTTGTTCCGGCATTTGTTCTGGTTGTTGAGATGTATCCCCTGTATGTACAAGGTGTTGTTCACGTTTGGCGTGGCAGTCAGCTTGAATGACAAATCGCAGCCGTAGGCGTATATGTAGTCTGTTCTCAGGGGGTTTTCATACAGCTGGCAGCATTCCCCGCAGTCGTAGCTGTGGGCCCCCCACTCTTTCTTGAAATCCTTTCCGAATCTGAAGGTGTTGTCTATTGCGCTGCACGGAAGGCATTCGCATACCTCGCATTTCTCGCAGTCTTGGTACAGCGGGCATCCAGACTGGCCTAGGTATGTCCACAGCAG
>VGJA01000209.1 GCA_016867655.1 Candidatus Altarchaeales archaeon
AAAGCCTGCAAGACAAAGTCTCAAATGCAATAGAAAAAGCAGGATTCAAAACATTCAAAACAAAAATAGGCGTCTAATGCAAGTTGCACTCAAAATAGGGGATAGTGCTCTTATGAAGCATGTTCCACTCGGGTGGGGGTGTCGTTTTATTAAAGTATGAGAGAATAGTTATTATGGTTAGCTAGATGATGAAAATAAAGTTTTCAAAAAATAGGATTAGGCTTGAAAAGGGGCTTAACGCCCTTGACCATTTTGTTTTAGATTTTACTTCAATCCTGAACAAAAATGACATAAAATACGTTTTGGTTTCAGGGTATGTTTCCATACTCTTCGGCAGGAGCAGGAGCAGCGAGGACGTTGACTTGATAGTGGGAAAGATGGATTACAAAAAATTCGCCAGATTCTGGACGGACCTCTGCAAGAAGTTTGAATGCATAATCACCGGAAATCTGGAGGACGCCTACAGTCAATACCTTCTTGCAAACCTCTCCCTACGGTTCTCTGAAAAAGGGAGGTTCATCCCGAACATGGAGTTCAAGTTCCCGAAAAACGAACTCGACTTCTGGACTTTGCGCGAGAGAAGGGAAGTATTGCTCAACAACCACAGGTTATTCATCTCTCCCTTAGAGCTGCAGATACCGTTCAAGCTTTACTTGGGCAGTCAAAAAGACATCGAGGACGCGGTCCACCTCTACAGCCTCTTTAAAGACAAACTGGACCTTAAGCTACTCCGCGAATTCACACGAAAACTTAAAATAGAAGATTCAGCTAATAAATACTTGAAATGAAGACGCCTCAAATCGACTTGAAGGAACTTGAAAAATTCAAAGAAGAAAACTTCAAAGAAAGAATGGACTTCATCCGGCGTTACGCCGAATGGCTGAAAAAAACACCCAACAAAACCTGGAGCCGCCAGCAAAAAGACCTAGTCAACCCATAACACAGACGTCTACACAATAATCCAACCTCACTTGGTTTTCCAACGGAATTCAGTAAAGAACTGCAAGACAAAGTATCCCAGGCAATAGAAAAAGCAGGATTCAAAACATTCAAAACCAAAATAGGCGTCTAACCTATTGTTACTTTTCCATCTTCTATTTTTACTTTGTCTCCTGTTTTTATTTTTGTCAGGTCTATTTGGTCTACTGCTGGTATGTTTGAGATGATGCAGCCTACTGCGACTATTGTTTCGCATTCTTTGTTTATCATGGCGAGCGGGGCTTTGCCTGCTTTAGCCAGCTGGTAGATGGTGTATGGCGCTACAGTAGAGCCTTTTCCATAGGGGAATACGAGTATCTTGCCTGAAATGGTTTGGCTGTCTATGTCGCTTTCCTTGTCTGTCACAACCCCGGTTTTAGCGTCTACTCCGCCGTAGAAGCTTATGGGATTCTTGCTGACCAAGGCAATTCCCTCTGCTTTACCCTTGTTTATTATTCTACCTTTTATTTCCATTTTCCGTTTACTGCCGCATTAAGGCATTCCTTGAAGTCGCCTATGTGGACTTGCATTTTGTTTTTCCCACGAGCGTAAAAGCACGCTTTAGCTGATGTTGTTGCCATTGTTTTGAATCTTCCTTTAATTGGAGCGACTACCATGCAGGTGTCCACAGCCAATTTGCCACCGGCGTTTTCTATTGTCTTGCTGTAGCCTTGCTGGTCTGCAATGTCTTTTACAGGCCTTGAAGTTGCAATCCACAGTTCAACGCCTTCTTTGACTTTCTTGCCTTTAAGGTATTCAGCCGCTTCGGCAATCTCCATGATGCTGGCGTGAGGGCATCCTAGTGAGACGAAGTCTACTTCATTAGCTT
>VGJA01000210.1 GCA_016867655.1 Candidatus Altarchaeales archaeon
AAGAAACCTTCCGCAAAAACTTTGTCTGGGAACCGCATTTAGGGCACTTGGGAGCAGTGCAATAACACTCAGGCTCGCCGCACTTAGCGCACTTGTAAAACTCGCAGTCCGCATAACCCAAACGTATGGAAATACCCCTCTTAATCTCCTCACTATGAGTGTCAGTCCAAATGCCGGAAAGCGCCTTGGTTAAGGTAGTCTTACCATGGTCTACATGACCCACCAAACCGATATTAATCTCAGACTGAATGTCCAATTTAACCCTATGATATTGTTTTAGCCCTAGAAAAAGTGTTTTTCAGCTCTGTAATGATTTTTATCCACATTCATTGTAATATTGTATGGTGATAACATGGCTGAAGAAAAAAAGTTTAATATTATAGGACTGGGAGTCCACACGATAGACTATGCTACTGTTGGCAACATTCCAACACTAGAGGAGGGAGTAGATTTGTCCATAACTGGGCCAATGATGACACATCCAGGCGGTATCGGCAATGGCATGCCCGTTGCAGCCAAACTTTTTCCTGGAAGAGTTGGTGCAGTTACATTGCTAGGGAACGACGCCAATGGACATGCATTCTTAGCCGCCATGAAGGATGCTGGAGTTGACACAACTGAGATAAAATGGAACACAGACCTGCCAGACCGTCAATATGAGATACTAAACGCGGAAGGAAAACCAGAAAGTGTTCCAAGAGAGAGGCTTAGCACTGGAATGTCTTTTGTGTGTTTGGACCCTGAAACAAGAGACCGTATAATATTCTTTTCACCTGGGATAAACCAGGTGATAGGCAGTGAACATCTCAACTTGGATTACCTAGGCAGATCAAAATCTGTTATCATAAGCTATGCAACCCTGCTCCGTGCCTTGGATAAAGACCGTGGGGGGGCTATGGCCAATCTGATAAGAGATCTGAGGGGTAGAGACGTCTTAACTGTTTTGGATACACATAGCATCAAAGGAGCTGATTACGGAGTGTTGGAAAAACCGCTGAAAGAAGTGGATGTATTCGGCTGCAATATCGGAGAAGCGAGAAGCATAACAGGCTTGGGAGAGGATGCGGCCCCAGAAATGCTGTTGAATTCGATTGCTGGAAAGATGGGTATAGACGAAAGTAGAAGCAGAATCATAGCCATTAGCATGAAGGAAAGAGGCTGCGCGGTTGCATACTACAGGCCCGGGGAGAAAGACCCGGTGATAGCCGTAGAGCCAGCCTGCAAGGTTAAGGTTGTAGACGCAACTGGTGCTGGAGATACATTCAAAGTGGGCTTAGTAGCCTATGTTGTCGAAAACCTTGATGCATACAAAAACGGCAGGTTGGACATAAGGGAAGCTGCAAGGTTCGCCAACGCCACTGCAGCGTCATACATACGCGACTACGGCACGGCAGGAGTTGGCACATATGAGGAAACAATGCAATTTGCAAGGAAGCAATACCCGCAAACAATGGGCCTCGCAGCGCCAGCAGACAAAACAACTACGGGAAGAAGAGAACCACCGAAAAGGGTATAAGATAAAATTATTTTGATTTTTTATGTCTTGACTTTAGGCTCCGCTTCTTTTTTAGCTTCGGGTTTTTCTTCCTTAGGCTTAGGCTTGGCTTCTTCAACCTTAGCTTCTTCAGCCTTGGCTTCTTCCTTCTTTTCTTCAGTTTTGATTCCAAATGCTTCTTCTATTGAAAGCTTGCCTTTTTTGGTTATTTTAGCGTTTATTTGCGCTATGTCTTCAGCTATGACTTCTCCTCTAAG
>VGJA01000211.1 GCA_016867655.1 Candidatus Altarchaeales archaeon
GAAACGTGCTCCTGGCTTTTTTCCACTGCTGTCATCAGAAACTCCATTTCTGGCGAATACCAGAAGCCGTAGTAGATTAGTTCAGCAATCTTTGGCGTCAAACTGTCGCGCAGGTGCATTACTTCCCGGTCCATTGTCAAGCCTTCCAAATCCAGGTGAGCGATTCTAAGGACAGTGTATCCTGGCGTCTCATAGACTCCCCGGGATTTCATCCCCACAAAACGGTTTTCAACCAAATCTATTCTGCCGACAGCGTTCTTGCCTGCAACTTCATTCAGGTATGTGAGTATCTCTAGAGGTTTGGTCTTCACAGTCTTGTCTTCCAGGTTTTCCACCTTGACTGGCACGCCCTTCTTGAAAGTCACGCAGACTTTGGTTTCCTTGTCTGGAGCCTCCTTCGGAGAGACTGTCATCTCAAACATGTCCTCATTTGGCCTGAACTTCGGGTCCTCCAGAATGCCAGCCTCATAGCTGACGTGCATCACATTGGCGTCACTGCTGTATGGTTTCTTCACAGTAGCCTTTACCGGAATATCATACTTTTGTGCATATGCAATCATGTCTGTCCTGCCTTGAAATTGTTTCAAAAACTCTTCGTCCTTCCATGGCGCGATAACCTTGACTTCAGGCATCAAGGCCATGTAAGTCAGCTCAAATCTAACTTGGTCGTTGCCCTTCCCAGTTGCGCCGTGGGCGACGACATTGGTCTTCTCTTTTCTTGCAATCTCAATCTGCCTTTTTGCAATCAAAGGCCTTGCCAGCGAAGTTCCAAGAAGATATTTGCTTTCATAAATCGCGTTGCACTTCAAAGCCCGGTAAACAAAATCCCTGACAAACTCCTCCTTCAAATCTTCTATATACACTTTGCATGCCCCGCAAGCCAAAGCCTTCTTCCTCACCTCATTGAAGTCTTCCCTCTGCCCCAAGTCAGCAACATAAGCTATCACCTGATGGCCTTTGTTGACCAGCCACTTCAAAATAACACTGGTGTCCAACCCTCCGGAGTAAGCTAACACTACTTTCATTTCACATCTCAATTTTTCCTATTTTTTTGCCTGTCCCGCTTGCGGGGCCAGACAGCACAGCCTTGACTATGCCTTCAGTCAGCTTCTTGGCTTCTTCAATTTTTTCTTTCCTCTGTTTCATGTTTTTCTCGTGCTTTTTTATGTCTTCCTTAAACTCCTCTATCATGGCCGCAACCTCCTTGGGGGAGCTGCTGCCCGCGCTCTTGTAGGCTTCAACCACCTTTTTTGTGTCTATTATATCCCTCAAGTCGTTGAACGAGATTTCTATGCCAGACTTCTTCAACACGCGTTCCACTGCATCAAAGTCGCTGAATTTTTTGCCTTCTTCCACCAAGGTGGCAACCAAGTTTCCAACAATCTCGTGGCTTTTTCTGAAAGGAACCTTTTTTTCAATCACCAAGTAGTTTGCAAGTTCTGTGGCAGTAGTAAAGTTGGCGCCAGCCAGTTCTTCCATCCGCTTCTCGTGAAACTTTATGGTCGCAATCATGCCATTGACCACATACAAAGTTTTCTTTACAGTCTTTATGGCATTCCACAAAGGCGGCTTGTCCTCCTGCAAGTCGCGGTTATAGCCCATGGGAATGCTCTTCAGCATCGTCAGCAGCTGCATCAAGGCGCCGTAGACGACTCCAGTTCTTCCGCGAGTCAGCTCTGCAACACACGGGTTTTTCTTCTGCGGCATTATGC
>VGJA01000212.1 GCA_016867655.1 Candidatus Altarchaeales archaeon
TCTTTGACGTGGTGTTTGCAAGCAACCTCTTAGAGCATTTGTCATATGAGGATTTTCAGAAGACCATTGCTGAAGTAAATCGCATACTCAAAAAAGGCGGGAAGTTCATCATAATACAGCCCAATTTTAAATACTGTGCTGGAGAGTATTTTGACGACTACACCCACAGAATCGTTTTCACGCACATAAGCCTTTGCGATGCCCTAATGGCCTCTGGCTTCAAGATAAATGTGCTAAAGCCCAGGTTTCTGCCTTTCACAATGAAGTCCAGTCTATCAAAGCTTGCCAACCCAATCCTAATTAAGTTTTACTTGAAGTCTCCGTTGAAACCGTTTGCAAAGCAGATGCTTGTAATAGCAGAAAAAGTGTGACATATAGCAGATTAAGGAGAGGGGTGCGAAGTTGAATATTGAACGCAAGTTGGTTTTGATTGTCGTGCTGGGCGTCACAGCAAGAATCCTGCTGTGGAATATAGTGCCTGTCACAGGCGATGCAGTCTACCATTATAGTGTCGCAAGGTATGTGGCAGCCAACTGGAGGATACCCTCTTTTGAGTATGTGTCGGGTGGGGATCCATTTTGGTATCCGCCTTTGTTCCATGTTCTAGGTTCTTTTTTTTACCTGCTGCTGGGCTCGGAAAAGATTACTCCGCTTTTCGTTGGCATACTTTCATTGTTTGCATACTACATGCTGCTGAAAAGGTTTTACAACAGCCTGCTGCTGCCCGGAATGTTTTTTGCTGCATTCCTGCCAGTGCAGATGTATTACAGTGCCATAGGATACGTAGACAGTCTGTTCTTCCTCCTGGCGCCTTTGATACTCTACTCCTATCTAAGCTATTTGGAGAAGAATGACATGCAGTTTCTCGGCGTTTCCTTACTGCTTTCAGCAGCCAGCTTTCTAACCCACTACCACGGCTTCATACCACTTCTGGCAATTTCCATCCACCTTCTATTCAGAAACAAAAAACTTGCTGTAGGCTTCCTCATAACAGGCTTGCTGTTATCCTCCCCATGGTATGTAAGAAATTATATTGTCTTCGGCAACCCAGTGTGGCCCCTATTGTTTGACGGGAAATACCCGGCCTCCAGCGGCTACAAGCTGCCGATGGTTGTTAATGTATTGAATCCAGAGAAATGGATTGCGCTTTTTTTTGAATACTGGACTGGCGCCCCGAATTCTGGAGAAGACTACGCAAGAAATTTTGAAATTGCCGGGAATTACATACCATATTCCGGACTTTTTTCCATATTGTGGCTTGCACTGGCGTGCGCCCTAAGCTTGGGCATCCTCTACGGCCTGGCCAAAATGCTGGAAGACAAAAACAAAAGTTTGTTCCTTTTGTTTATCGCCCTCTCCATCATACCACTGCTATTGTCCAACTTCGTCAGAATGCTCGCCTTTGTTTTTCCGATAGTGATACTGGCACTGTCCAATGCATTCAGCCGAGTGCTCAAGCCAGAAGCAGCAGATAAATGTGCAAATAAATTCAATGCCATTCTGTTGGTCATAATTTTTGCAGGACTGGTTTCAGCGCCGTTCGCCTACGGTTTTGTATACAGCAAGATTGTTGGAAAATACACTCCCTTCTATCGGATGGCAAACGAAATGCTGCCAAAAGATGCAGTAGTCTGCAACATGTTTGACGACCAGTTTTTCAACAACGTTGACAGAAAAATGGCTCCCGCAGGGATGATTC
>VGJA01000213.1 GCA_016867655.1 Candidatus Altarchaeales archaeon
TTCAGTGTTGATATTACTTCGTCTATAACGGGGTTTAAATCGATTTTCTCTATGCTGTAGACCATCTTCCCGGACTCTATTTTGGCCATGTCTAGTATCCTCTGGACCGCCCCTCTGAGGCGTTTTGTGTCGCAGTAAACCAGCCCCATGGCTTCCTTCTGTGGGTCGCTTAGCTTGCCCAGTTTTTCATCCAAAATGAGCTTGGTCATGCTTACTATGCTTGTCAGCGGCGTCTTGAATTCGTGAGAAGTCGCATAGAAGTAGTCTTCCTTCATTTCGTCCACTCTTTTAAGCTTTTCAAGCTGCTGTCTGATGACTTCCTCGGCCTTCTTCAGCTGCGTTAGGTCTTTCACTATTTCAATGACTGCAACAGGCTTTTTGTTTTCGTCTTCTACTGTAGTTAACGTCAGGTCTGCTGGGAATTCCGTCTTGTTTTTCTTTACCATCACCAGCTCTCCCTCGTATTTTCCTTTTTCGGATAGCTCCTGCATTGCTTTTGCAAGCTTGTCCTTGCCTTCCTCTCTGTAGAATATGCTGTGGGGTTCCCCTTGGACGTCTTCCTCCAGGTGGCCGAAAAGTTCTTCAGAGCCTTTGTTTGTGTTCAGTATCTTTCCGTCTTTGTCCAGTATGCTGATTGCGACGCCTGCGTTGTCGAGAATCTTCTTTTTGAAGTTGTTCAGTTCCCTCACTTTTTCCTCTATCAAGGCTTTTTCGGTGATGTCTTTGAACATGTATATGACATACTTGACCTCGTTGTTTGAGTCCTTTATGGGATAGGCAGTTGTCTCGTGGTAGACTTTTTTGCCGTCGCCGAGGTCGTGGGAGTGGGTTGTCTCGAAATACTGGCCTGTCCTGAAGGTCTCGCGCACTATGCAGGGGCTGCATCTCACAGGCTGGTCGTGTATGACCGTATAGCAGTATTCTCCGATTATCTTTTTCTTGGGTTTTTTGAGCCAGCTTTTGAACGCGTTGTTGTGGCATACTATCTGATAGTCTTTGTTTAGAACGACGATGCTCTCTTCGATTCCGTCCAGTATGGACTGCAAAAACTCCTTTTCCAGTGCTGTTTCTTCAGGCACCCTACCTACCCCTCAAAGATATTACCCCCTAAAGGCATATTGAAACCCAAGGATAAACGCTATACCTTAGGCTGTTGGCATTTAAAAGACGTTGGGTTAATTTTGGCTTTTTGCCAATAAAAACAGTTTTTTTGAAACTTTTTGTGGAAATATTCGGCTGTTTCTTTTACACCAAAACGCCGGCTAGGAAATTCCAACTGATCAATCGCTATCCAAGTGTTGGACAGGAGGCGTGTTAGGAGCATCAGGTTTGGAGAAAGCAACTCGTCTACCGAGTTTGGCTCTTAGTCTTAGAGGAGAGGCCATTGGAAGCACTACACAGAAACCCATGCCTTTCAGGTGTTCTACAATAATCCAGGTCTTTTATTTACATACGCCTAATACTTTCTCATGCCAGGCAGGAGAACTACTAGCAATAAGTCTAAGAGGCGCAGGAGGCGGCATCTGAAGAGGACGAATATGTATAGCGGTAAGAGTAAGCAGCGCAAGAAAAGAATTTTGGTTTGACTGGTTTCTTGAAGATATTGGCTGGACTCTTTTGAAGGCTAGTGTGAGTATAGAGGGTAAAGACCCGTGTTATTAAGGGTTGTTTTAAGGAAACTTTTTGACGTATATT
>VGJA01000214.1 GCA_016867655.1 Candidatus Altarchaeales archaeon
CGTTCCATGAGAAGCCACATCAGCGCTGAATACTCAGACGCTCCTTCAGGCGAAATTGATGCGCTCCTTGAAAAAGTCTCTCAAGCCAACAATAACGTCAAGCTTCCTCTGGTGGTTGAAGGCTATTTAAAAGACCTCTACTTGTCTGTCAAAGAAACAGCCAGAGTCTTGAAGAAAAAAGGCTGCGCAGTCTTTGTTGTTGCGAACGCAGCGCTGCCTGGAATAACAGTAGACGTTGACTTATTGCTGGCTGAAATCGGCCAGAAAACCGGTCTCACAGTAGAAGACATTTGGGTTGCAAACGCCAGGTGGGCAGACGTCCAAGGCATAAGCAAACCAAGGCCGGTAAGAGAAAGCGCAGTAGTGTTAAGAAAGAAATAATTGTCTACTTTAGCATTGATTCTAGATACATTTTTGTGTAGTCTTTTCTTCCTGCTGTTGTTGCTTTTTTCTTGAAATCGTTTTCTTTTGCCAGTTTTTCCAGTGTTTTTTGGCTGCCGCTGCCGTATTGCGCTGCTTTTTTCCCCCTGTGTATTACTATGGCTGGCACTCCAGCCTGCACTGCAATCTTCCTTAAAATATATTTTCTTATGAATTTCATTCCGTTGATTTCGTCAACGCAGTCGTAGTCCACTTTTTCAAGCTGGGAGACTTCCTTCACCTTCAACTGCACTGGAATCTCCTGAGCGAATCCTACAAACTTTTTCTTAAGGAAAGGAATCTCCAGTTTGACTCCACTGGCCTTGCAGACTTTTTTATCTCGGTCTAAATTAGACTTGGGAAGTTCCTTCAAGTCTTTAGCCATCAACTCCTCCAGCTGTTCATATGTGCCTTCAGCCAGCAGTTCAATATACCTGTTATAGCCTCCAAACAATTCATCAGCTCCCTGGCCGCAAAGCATCGTCTTAATCCCATTCTTGCCTGCCTGCCTGGAGGCAAAGTAGAACGGTATCGCAACGCTAATGTCCAACGGGCTGGCACTCTCTGTAATTTTCACAATATTGGGCAATTCCCTCTCAATCTCCCTCTCGCTTACTTCAATCAAATTTACTTTAAACGGCAGTTCTCCAGCAACTTTTCTGGCATAATCCAAATCATGCGAGCCCTTAATGCCAACAGCATAGGCTTCAATCTTGCAATACTTGCTTGCAAGCACGCCAACTAAAGTAGAGTCAATGCCAGCGGAAAACACAAGCCCGACTTTACCCTCACTGCAGCATTCTTCAACCGCCTTCTCCAGCAGCCTCAAGCTTTTTTCAACAAAATCTTGCACTCTAACTCTCCGCTCTCCCTACCTACAGTAGATACTAATTTTAAACCAGACTGTGATATGATAATAACGTTTAGGTGGTTAAAATAAGGCTTATTTTCCGTGGCGGAGTTCAGGAGGTTGGGAGGAGTTCTATTGAGCTTGAGTCCAACAATGTTGTGATGGTTTTTGATTTTGGCGTTCAAGTTTCCGAACCGCCTCAGTATCTCAACATGCCAGATTACGCCGATTCTCTTGTGCTCTCGCACGCGCATTTGGACCACTCGGGCATGGCTCCCGCTTTGTATGAAAGGCAGAGTCTTCCAATCTACTGCACGAAGCCCACCAGCCAGCTGTGTCAGATACTTCAGGAAGACAACCTTAAGGTGACTGAGCGCAGGGGTTACGCCCTGCCTTACAGCAAAAAAGACATAC
>VGJA01000215.1 GCA_016867655.1 Candidatus Altarchaeales archaeon
GGCGGTTGCCCAGCTGCACTTTGTCCTTCAACTTCAGAGTGCAATAGTGGACATTCAACTCAGTATTGTCCTTGCAGTATTCAAGCAGCTTCAAGGCAAGCTGGTTGCTGCCTTTTATGGCATAGGAAACGTCGTTTACAGTCTGCATGCCGTGCCTTGCCATCTGGCTTAAATTGGTTTCCGAAAACTCCAGCTCGTTCAAGTTCAGGAAGCCTACTCCAATACTGTTAATATAGTCTATGAACTTTTTTGTGTTCCTTTCTTCTCCAGGAATCACTGGAATCTCGCAGCCCACACTCCAGTTGTATTTCAACGCATTTTTGATTTTACCCCAGTCTTTCTTCAACGGGTGGAACCTGATTTCATCCAAGCCAGCCTTGTGGAGTTTGGACAGATTTTTGTCTGAAGCCAGAACGCCAGAGGTGTAGAGGTGTATGTGGAATTTTTTTCCAAAAGTCTTCTTCAAAAGCCTTATGTATTTTACAGTGCGGTCCATTTTTACCATTGGGTCTCCGCCAGTAATTCCCGCTCCAAGGGAACCGCACAACCTGGCTTCCTCCAAAATGTCTCTGTCTTTTTCAACCCACCATTCGTTGGCAATTACAACATCTTTATTTTTCTTTCTGTCTGAAAGCGGGCAATACCAGCAAGTTCTAGAACACAAGCCTGTGTCAAACAAAACCAGTTTGGCGCCTTTTACGCAAAGCTTACAGCCAGCTGGCATGCTGCCGAGAACCATCGAATGATAAGGAGTCTTTTTTATTTTTCTCACTTTAACTGACTAAAAGATTTTTATTGCCTCCCCGACGCCGGAGATGACAAACTGCACCGCAATCGCAGACAACAGCAGGCCCATAATCCTTATGATTACCTTGTTTCCAGTCTTCCCCAATTTTTTGTGTATGAATTCGCCCTGGCTCAATATGATGTAAGAGAGTATGAAGACAGCCACTATGCAAGCCAATACAGCAAGCTTGTCTGCAATCGTTGCTGCAGAATTGTAGAACACTATTCCTGTTGTTATCGCCCCAGGGCCAGTCAACAGCGGAATCGCCAGTGGCATTATTGAAACGTCCTCCTTTTCTTCCTTAAGGGTTTCGTCTGAAATCTCGGTCCTGGTTTTTCTTCCGAAAAGCATCTCAATGGCGATTATGAACAACAGTATTCCCCCTGCAATCTTGAATGAATAGAGTGTTATGCCCATAAACTGGAAAACGTAGTTTCCAAGCAGAGTGAAAATAAACAAAGCGATGAAGGCAACCAAGACTGCCTCCCTAATCATCGCCGGCCTGTCCTTCTCCCTGAATCGGTCCAGTATGGAAATGTAGATGGGAATGTTCGCAAAAGGGTCCACTATGGCAAACAATGCCACAAAAGCCCTCAAGGCGAAATAGACGTCAACTTCCATAACAGGTTAAATATACCATTACATTGTATTTAAGTTTCATGGCATAAGTGCTATAACATGAAGACAGTATTTGTTGCATGCTTGCTTGCAGTAATCCTGATTTCAGGCTGCGTTCAAAGCGGCCCCAAATGTTCACCTCCATACATGGAATACGGAGACATGCACTACTGCTGCCTGGATGCGAACCAGAACAACGTC